>JBDNIA010000526.1:0-5861 GCA_041688525.1 Crocinitomicaceae bacterium
GTAATGGATTATTTAACCAAACTATAATTTAAGAGAAATTAAGTTTTCCCAACACAACCTTTACCCATAGAAACTGTATTTTTGTCAACAAAAGAAATTAAAAAATGGATAAAATAATTGGTCAATTTTTCTCTATGCGCATGATGGCGCTGGGAATGTTTATTTTCCTCTTTGCCATAGGCGCCGCTACTTTTATTGAGTCGGCATATGATGTTCAAACCGCTAAACTTTTTATTTATAACGGTACGTGGTTTGAAATATTATTAGTTTATCTCGCTATCAATTTGATTTCCAATATATTTAGATACAACATGTTCAAACGAGAAAAGTTAGCATCGCTAGCTTTCCACGTGTCGTTCATAGTAATATTAATTGGTGCTGGAGTAACAAGATTTATTTCTTTTGAAGGTCTCATGTTAATTAGAGAGGGTAGTAGCTCTAATTTCATCTATTCTTCAGACCCCTACATTTGGATGAAAATTAACGATGGCGAAGTTCAGTACGTTTACAAAGAAAAAAATTATCAGTCACCGCAATATTTTAACCGGTTCAACATAGGAGTAGATTTTCCAAAACACGAAACTCCAATCGAGGTTTCTTTTGTTAATTTCAGGAAGAAGATGGTCGATTCTTTAGTGGTAAACGATTCTATTTCTGGAAATGTTTTAGAAATTGTCACAGATGGTATGAAATCAAATTATTTAGGGAAAGATGACTTTGTGATGCTCGAAGACCTAGCAATTTCTTTCGATAAAAAAAATGCGATGCCCGGTATAGAGGTTTTTGAAGAAAATAAAAAGTACTATTTCAAATCTGCTATAGAGGTTACATTCTTAGCGATGACAAAAATGCGTGAGGCTAGACAAAATGGCTTCGAAGTTGCCGATAGTTCTTTTGAAGTCGTTCCAGCTAACACTAAAGTCCTTTTCGAGACGGCAACACTTTATAAAGCGCAAAATCAGCAGTTTGTTTTCAAAGGAATTCTCAATAATGCAAAAAAAATGTTGATGCCTTCTGGGAGAAAAGACGTCGGAACAGATTACCTTACGGTTAAAATAACAGACGGAAACAAATCTAAAATTATTGATTTGGCTGGCGGAATGGGGCAAATTCCTTCAGCTGAAATTTTTGAATTCAATGGTTTAACATATGAAATGGAATATGGAGCAACGAAATTCGAACTGCCTTTCTCAATTGCTTGTCGCGATTTCCAATTGGACCGTTATCCGGGTTCAGATGCTGCAAGTTCATTTGCAAGTGAAGTTACAGTTTTGGATCCTAAGAACGATGTGAAAGAAGATCATAGGATTTTTATGAATAATGTTATTGATTATGGCGGTTATCGATTTTTCCAATCAGCATATGATCCAGATGAGAAAGGTACGCGACTAAGTGTTAACCACGATACAATTGGCACAAACGTAACTTATATTGGGTATTTACTCATGGCGATAGGTATGATTCTGTCCCTTTTTGTAAAAAATGGACATTTTGCTGAAGTTCGAGATAAACTGTCAAAAATCAGACTGAGAAAAGAGACTTTGATGGTTTTATTTTTGTTGTCATTTAATACTTTTGCGCAGGATGAACACGTCCATAATGACACCATCCCGCACACGCACGAACAACACATTAATGAACCAGTTGAAAAGCCGAAAGCAGAAACAAATCAAACGCCTCAGATAGCAAGATTTATTTCAAATGAACATTCAAAAGTGCTTTCTACGTTGGCCATTCAGGACTTTAGGGGGAGAATAATTCCGTTTCATACCCTAAGTGATCAGTTATTGCGCAAACTTTCACGTAAAAACACGTTCAAAGATAATGATGCTATTGCTACGGTTCTTTCGATGCATATGTATCCAGAATTCTGGATGAAAGAGAATGTAATTTATGTTCCTTCAAATTTACTCGAACCTTTAGGTATTAAAGATAATTACGCTAGTTATTTGGATCTTAGTGATGGAAAAGGAGGTTTTAAATTAATGAAAGACTACAATGAGGCCTTTCAAAAATTGGAATCAAAAAGGAATGAATTCGATAAAAAATTAATTAAAGTCGTTGAAAAATTTCAGATAATGAATCAAATTTTCATGTGGGCTTATATGAAAATAATCCCGATGAAAACGGATCCAAGTCAAACATGGTTTGTTCCTTTGAGTAAAGAGTTAAGCGGTAATGCTCAAAAATTATCAATGGATGCCCTACAATATTTTGCTTCGGTTGATAAAGCCTCGAAAAGTGGAAATTGGACGATAGCCGATGAAAATTTAATCGCCTTCAAAAAGAAGCAGCGTATTGAGGGATCGAAAGTGATTCCTTCAGAGAGTAATTTTTTAACGGAGGTTACTTACAATAAAATGAATGTTTTTAAAAACACTTCCTATTTGTATTTAGTTTCAGGTTTAATTTTGTTAATTGTCTTTTTAGTGCGGATATTTAAGAATCCAAAAGGTATAATTGAAAAGAGATTTGATGTAACGAATAAAATTGTTCGGTACATACTTTTTATAGTTGCTATTTATCACGCAGCTGGATTGGGAATGCTTTGGTACATCACTGGCCATGCTCCATGGAGCAATGGTTATGAAGCTGTCGTTTTCATTGCTCTGGTGACCATGTTAGCTGGGTTTTTATTCTCTCGAAAGAATGCTGCGATTTTGGCGGGCACAGCCGTGTTAGCATTCCTTATGATTTTTGTGACAGAAATGAATTTGATGGATCCAGAAATCACACCATTACAACCTGTTTTAAAATCATATTGGTTGATGATTCACGTTGCTATAATTACGGGTAGCTATGGTTTTCTTGGACTTGGCGCAATACTTTCACTAATGAACTTATTTCTTTACGTTTTCAGGAATAAAAAAAATGGACTGCGCGTAACTTTAAATATTAATGAATTGACTTATGTTTCTGAAATGACCATTACTGTTGGCTTGTTTATGTTAACCATTGGAACTTTCCTTGGTGGCATTTGGGCGAACGAGTCATGGGGTAGATATTGGGGATGGGATCCGAAAGAAACATGGGCTCTCGTTTCAGTTCTAGTTTATGCTATAATTCTACATTTTAGATTAATTCCTGGAATGAATGGGAAATTCACTTTTAATGTTGCTGGGTTTTGGGGTTATTCCGCTATACTTTTTACTTTTTTTGGAGTGAATTTTTATTTAGTCGGTCTGCACTCTTACGCACAAGGAGAAGGCTTAGGGAAAATTCCAACTGAATTAATTGTTACAGTAGTATTGTTCTTAGTTTTTACAATATATGCTGGAATTAAAAACAAAGCTTACAAAATAAATTAATATGATTTTTTACGATTTTATTTTTGATGATATAAACGGAAAGGTTTTCGATGTCCAAACATTGGTAGGCAAAAAAGTTATGCTTATTAACACTGCTAGTCAATGCGGTTATACGAAACAGTTTGCTCAGCTAGAAGAACTGTACAAGAACACAGATCGAAATAAATTTGAAATTCTAGGTTTTCCTTCAAATGATTTTGGAAAACAAGATCCTGGCACAAATGGAGAAATTGCTGCTTTTTGCGAAAAGAACTATGGCGTCACTTTTCCTATGATGAGTAAAATTAAAGTTGCCGAAAACCCGGTCCACCCAATATATTCTTGGTTAAATAGAGAAATAGGTGAAGAGCCTAAATGGAACTTCCATAAATATCTAATTGACGAGAAAGGAAATGTCGTTCGCTCTATCCCTTCATCAACCGAACCCATAGATGCAGAAATTTTAGACTGGATCAATCAATAAGAAGCATATGAAATTAGATATTCTGGCATTTGCCGCACATCCGGATGATATTGAACTTTCAGCAAGCGGCACTTTGATGAAGCATATCGCTGCTGGAGCGAAAGTTGGCATAGTAGACCTTACGCAAGGTGAATTAGGTTCCCGAGGAACCATAGATACGCGTTATGAAGAAGCCAAAAGAGCCGATGCGATAATGGGTATTTCCTATCGTGTAAACTTAAAAATGGACGATGGTTTTTTTGAGATAAATGAAAAGAATAAGCGTCTAGTCATTGAACAAATTCGACGCTTCAAACCAGATTTAGTATTGGCAAACTCTTTTGTGGATAGACATCCTGACCATGGTCGAGCTTCAAAATTAGTTTCAGAGTCTTGTTTTTTATCGGGGCTTAGCAAGGTTCAGACTTCCTGGGAGAGTATTCTTCAAGAAAAGCATAGACCAAAAGCTGTTTATCATTATATCCAAGATCGACACGTAAAACCTGATTTTGTTATTGATGTTAGTGAATTTATTGATCGAAAAGTAGAAGCAATTCAAGCCTATTCTACTCAATTTTATAATCCAAATTCGACTGAACCAGCTACGCCAATTTCAGGAATAGACTTCATAGAATTTCTAAAAGGGAGAATGAGAGACTTCGGCAGAGATATTTCAGTAGATTTTGCCGAAGGATTTTCCGTTGAAAGAACAATAGGAGTGAAGAGCCTTTTCGATATTAACTAGTTCAATTGATAAGCTTTTCGTACAAATCAGTATACTGTTGAATTATTTGATTTTCACTGAATTGTTTCACAAATTTTCTTCCAGCATTTCCAGAGTGCTTTTTCTTTTTAATCGCTTCTTCCATTTTTAGAGCTAGGCTGGATGGATTGTTGAATTCAATTTCATCAAATGGTGCTAAACTTGAATTCGTCAAAAAACCGACTTTTGTAGAAAGAACGTGTAATCCGAAAAACAGAGCTTCTGCTAATACAATGGAGAAAGTTTCGTAGTTAGAATTTAAAATAAAACAATCGTGTTGAAAATAAATATCTGGTAACTGATCATGTTTGTGGGCGCCTAAAAAGCGTACGTTTTCGACTAAATTATTTGATTCAACAAACGTTTTTAATTCTACTGTTTCTTCCTCACTTAAAACGGTTAGTTGAAAATTATTTATGTGCTTTTCCTTTAAGATTAATGCAGCTTTAAGTATTCCAATAGGATTTTTTAAACGGTCAACTGTAGAAATGTGTAGGAAATTATAGGTTCCATTATTATCTGGCTTTACAACTGGTAATTCACTCCACTTCTCGGGCAAACTATTTCCAATAATATATATTTCGTTTCCTCCATTTTTTTTCATTTCAGAAACTAAAACTTCAGAAACGGCAGTAACACAATCACTCGATTTTAGAAGTTTCTTTAAACTTAATCTATTGTAAATACTTAAATCTCTAAAATTCTGGTATAAATAAAAACTACCGTGCTCAGAGTAGAGCATAGGAATTTTTAAGGCTTTTTTGAATTTTAAAAAATGCCACCAATTTGTAAGTCCGACATTAACGTGCAACAAGTGGATTCTGTCAAGTTGAGTTTTCGCAAACTCCAAAGCTCTCTTATGCGCCGCTATTTTAGAAAGTTTTAAAATAGAGTTAGAATAATAAAATCGAACTTCTTTTAGATTTTCATTGATTTCACTCACTTCAACCAAATCTGATTTCTCAGAGTTCTTTTCCAATGAAATTACAGTTATCTGATACTGAAAGCTCATAAAACAGGAAAATTGCTGGATATAATTCCCTAAAAATGGCATTTGCTCAGAAGGGTACCAAGACGATAAAATTAGTATGTGTTTTTTTGCTGCCAAAAATTGTATTCAATTTAATAATTTCATTCAAAGATGCGAAAAATATTAACATTATTATAAGGGTTCATGTCCCTAGATAAAGGAATATAATATTAACCAAAAATGCATATCGTGAACTTTACCAGTAAATTAATACCAAACAAAAGAAACGGCTGCAACTAAAAGCCTGTCGAATACTTTTTCACCAAAATATCTTCGGTTGTATTTGAAACAAAATTCGTTCAAGTAATTTTGCAAATA
>JBDNIA010000527.1:0-5722 GCA_041688525.1 Crocinitomicaceae bacterium
TGATTAAAACTAATGACTCTCCTTTTTTACCAGCGCGGGCTGTACGACCACTACGGTGCGTATAGTTCTCGATATCATCTGGCAAATTGTAATTGATAACGTGTGTGATATCGTCGATATCTAAACCGCGAGCAGCAACATCAGTCGCAACTAATATTTGTAAATCTTTACTGCGGAAACGATCCATAACACGATCACGTTGTGCTTGAGACAATTCACCATGCAAAGGTTCAGCATTGTAGCCTTCACGTGCTAATTTTTCGGCAACAGACGCTGTTTCGTGACGTGTACGGCAGAAAATCAATCCGTAAATATTTGGATTAAAATCAATTAAACGTTTAACTGCACCAAAACGATCTTTCTCTTTCACACTGTAGTAAATGTGATCGATATTTTCGTTACTTTGATTTTTGTGTCCAATAGAAACTTCTAAAGGGTTATTTTGGTAGTTTTGAGAAATACGTGCTACCTCTTTAGGCATTGTTGCTGAAAACAACCACACATTTCTTTCTGGAGGCGTTTGCTCCAAAATGGTATCGATATCTTCTTTGAATCCCATGTTCAACATCTCATCTGCTTCGTCTAAGACTACAGTTTCGATATCTTTCAAGTTGATTGCTTTTCTTTTTACTAAATCCATTAATCGCCCGGGAGTTGCCACAATGATTTGCGCTCCACGTTTGATATCAGTAATTTGTTTTCTAATGTCAGTTCCACCATAAACTGCAACAGTGCGCAGTTTTGTGAATTTTGAATAAGACTCTAAGTCTTTAGAAATTTGCAAACATAGTTCGCGAGTTGGACAAATGATTAATCCCTGAGGGTAATTTAAGTCTTCGTCGATGTTGTTGATTAGTGGCAGTCCAAATGCTGCCGTTTTCCCTGTTCCTGTTTGGGCAAGTCCCACGAAGTCACTATTCTCTCCCAATAAATGGGGTATAGCTTGTTCCTGAATCGGAGTAGGTGTCGAAAAACCCAGTTCATCAATCGACTTCAACACCTCACTCTTGAGCCCGAGCTCTTTAAATGTCATTTTATATTTTTAAAATTGGGTGCAAAGATACGTAATTAAAATTGATTGCTCAATTTTGTTTCGTTTACGAACGTTAAATTTATGTTATGTTCTTATAACCAGTAAAATAGTATCTGTTGAAAACTAGATATGGGCTGTTGATAACCTGACTGATTTGCTCCAAGCTTTGATTTTTTGGTTTGGAGCATTCGCTCAAGCTAAAATTAGTTTCCCCGGTCTTCCAATTTCTGCTCTTGCCTTGAGCTTTCAACGTTAAGCTTATGCCTCCCCAAACACCATGCAATTTAAATAACCACCGCCATCATTAATCCGTCTCTTATGGGCAATAGTACGTTGTCCACTCGCGAATCGTTGTGAATTTTATCGTTGTACTTTAACATTGCTTTTGTAGATACATCGTTTTCTTTCACGGATTCAATCACTTTTCCACTCCACAGAACATTGTCTGCGATAATTAAGCCACCTTTCGTCATTTTATTTATTACCAAATCAAAATACAACGAATAGTTCTCTTTGTCGGCATCAATGAAAACAATATCGAATGGGCCTTCTAAATCTGGTATAAGTTTCGCTGCATCTCCTATTTGCATTTCCAATTGACCAGCATACCGACTTTCCTCAAAATAAGCTCTCACCTTTATTGCCAATTCTTCGTTGATATCCAGTGTAATTAATTTTCCTTCTGAGGTCAGACCTTCAGCCAAACATAAGGCGGCGTAACCCGTGTAAGTACCAATTTCTAGTACGCGCCTCGGTTGTTTGAGTTTACTGAGCATACTTAAAAATCGCCCTTGTAAATGTCCTGAAAGCATTCTTGGATGTAAGACCTCTAAATGCGTTTCTCTATTTATTTTTTGTAACAGTTGATCTTCTTTTTTCGTGTGTGTTGCGCAATAATTGCTTAATTTTTTTTCGATGAATTCCATAGGCCGAAGATAGTTTTTTTTAGCTTGCTATTTTGGCTTTAGTCGGCAGGCTTTTGATTGTAAGCGATTATTTTCAATTTTGAGCTTTCCACTTTAAGCTCAATGCAATGAGTTTAGTCACGCTTTTTCAACTTTAAGTATTAACTTTCTACTTGAAAATTTTCGTTTTAAGCCTTTCTGCCTTCAATCTTTATTTTATTGAGAATTCAAAAATTCTGAAACTCTCGGCAGTATTTTACGTAAACAATCAGAAATAAAAGTTTATTATGAAAATAACCTTTAATTCCCCATTCATTCTTTGGTTTGCTTTGATCTCATTAGCACTTTTGGGTTTGCAGATGATCAGCGGTGCCACTTTAAGGATTACGGTTTTAGATGGACAGTTGGATTACAGGGATTGGCAAGACTATGTTTCTATGGTAGGATATGTTTTCGGGCATCAGAATTTCGCACACTATTTAGGTAATTTTAGTATTATCTTGTTGGTTGGACCTGGCTTGGAAAAATCTTTGGGAACCAGAACACTGACTGTTTATACCTTAGTTACAACGATAATCACAGCCATCTTTCACACAATATTTTGGGATATAGGTTTAACTGGAGCAAGTGGTATCACTTTTATGATGATTGTTCTTACTTCGCTTATTGGCCGAAAAAACAATGAAATTCCATTAACGTTTATAATTGTATTCGTGCTTTTTGTAGGAGCAGAATTTATTAAAGCATTTCAAGATGATCAGATTTCTCAATTTGCTCATATTTGCGGCGGAGCTATGGGCTTGGTTTTGGGAATGTATAAAAGGTAATCGTGCACTACTCCTTGATATTAGAGAGTGAACGTAAGACTATTTGTGAAGGCTCTTGACATCTGAATGTCCACGGTTAAGTTCGACTGTTTTTTTTAATTTCCTAGCGATCAAAAAAACAAGACACACTACTTTCGCTCCATTTCCAATCTTCTCATTTTCTGAATTTGGAAGAAAGTTCTATCGATGGTCTCGTATTGTGCGTTGGGCGTAGGAGCTAGGGCTGGAGATTGAACGATATAGCCGGAAACATCAATAAGGATGTAGTTCGGATAGTTTTTTATCTTGAATGTTTTCATAAATTCGTCTCTCGCTGGTCGTCTGTAATATTCCCATTGGATTTCTTTGATATCTTTTTCTTCTTTTGGGGTCAAATCGCCATCGTCAAGGACAATCGTCAGGAAACAAACGTCGTTGATGTATTTTTTGTGCAAGTCTTTAAGAATGGTCATTTCGTTCTGGTTACTCAAACTTTTTGGGTCGTAGAATTGAATATACAAGTATTGGCCTCTGAAATCTGCATGTGTTTTGGCAACACCTTCTTCGTTAATCAGCACAAATTCTGGTGTTTTTGTTCCAGGAACTAACTCTGTCACTCGATTGATTAAATTAGTTGCTATAATCCGGTTTTCGGCAAATAAAGCGCGTTGAGATAGACTATCGAAGATGGTTAGAATATTCGTTTGCGGAAAGTCGTCGGAATAAAAGACCTCGGATAGAGCTTGCATCATGACCATTTCGCGTAATCGGAGATTTTTAAGCGTATAATCGGACCCAAGGGCTTTCATAATTAAAGTAGGACTGCTTTTTAAAACACCGAGATATACTTCGTTGTTGGCCTCGTTGCTCAGTCGCGGAATCATACTTTTATAAAAGTTTCGGATATAATGCATATAGGCATCATTTGCATAAAAAATAGGTGATTTTTTTAGGTAGAAATCATATTTTTCGAAACGATTTCGACTTCCTTTGAATTCAATTTCATCTAATTCAGCCATAGAAAATTTGACAAAAGTCAAAAAGAAAATACTTGAATCGACTCTATAGGCTTTCTCAACATACATTTTGAAAGTATCTAATTTTTCCGCAAAACTTTTCGGGTCAGAGTTTTTTAAGGCCAGGTTGTAGGCTAAAAATTCATCTGTCCAGCGCTGAAAGGAAAGAATTTTATAATTGATATCAGAAGGTTTTAAGTTGAAAAAACTTACCTCTAGTTGATTGCCGCTTTTTACTGTCGCGTTGTAGGGATTATCCGCAGGAATAAGAACTTCGTATTGTGCATTAGGTTCGATGTACATCCACGCATAGTTGTTCAAAGCACGCAGAGTAACCCGCTGCGTTTCTTTAATGTAGAATGAAACTGAAAAAGTACTATCAGATTTCACTGTCCCACTTCCTATGCGGATTTCTTTATCGCTATAATAATCTTCGATTTGATAAATAGAAATTTCTTTGCCGATGTAAGTAGGGGCAAATCCAAAAATGGTCACGAGTTTTTGCTGTCCGAATGAAATCGAGCAACTGAGTAATGATAAGGCAAGTAGGAGAGTGCCTTTGTTTAAGAAAAAGGAAATTCGTTGCATATAGGGTTTATAGCTTCTTAAATTAAATAACGCCATTTAATAAGCGAATATTGTACCATATTAACTCAAGAGTTCTGAAGAACTAACGAATTTATCAATCGCACCGCTGTTTCTGTGTATTTCACGAACAATTGTCGAATTTATGGCTGCATATTTTTGTTCTGTCAAAAAGAAAACGGTTTCGATGCCATCACTGATTTCATAATTCATGTGAGCAATTGGTTTTTCGTAATCGAAATCTTTGGAGTCGCGCAAGCCACGAATAATATATTCAGCTTCGATATCTTTCGCATAATCGACCGTTAGCGAACGAAACGTGGTTACTGTAATGTTTGGATGATTTTTGTACAACGATTTTACATGGTTTACCCGCTTTTCTAAATCAAAATAGGGATGTTTTCCAGAGTTAACACCTATTCCAATAACGATTTCGTCAAAAATGCGAATTGCCTTTTTAATCACTGTTTCATGTCCTTTCGTAAAAGGATCGAATGTTCCTGGAAATAAACCTATTCTTTTCATGCATTTACTGTTTTTGTTTCGATACGTCAGCGTTCAAGACTCGAGCGTTTCGAAGGTACTATTTATTTTAGTATCTCGGCCAATAAAGGAATATTGGTTATTTGGCGTTTAGGAATATGCTTTCTCTCTGTGATTTTTAGAACGATTCGAGATTGCATTTCAAAGCTTGTCGTTCTTTAGTATAGAATGTTCACAGCTTGCATGTGGTATGCACACGAGAGGACTTCTAAATCGTAAAAATTGTTCTTTTAAATGAGATTTAAAGTTGAAAGGGAATATTATTGAAGGAAACTAAACTGAACGCTGCCGTATTTTCTTTCGAATTGGTAGTTGGGGTTGTTGAGTAAAATAGTATTTCGACTATGTTCAACAATTAACCAGCCGTCTTCATTTAACAATTTCTTTTCAAATACTAGGTCCACAATTTTTTGATGGATATCCATTTCATAAGGAGGATCGGCAAATATAACATCAAAAGTAAGGTCAGTATGTTTCAAAAATTGAAGAACATCGCCTTTTAAAACAGTTAACTCATTTTCTATATCGAGTTCTTTTGCCAAATTCTGAAGAAAACGAACACATTTAAAGTTTTGATCAACGGCGATGACACTTTTCACTCCTCCCGAAACAAACTCCAAGGAAATATTTCCCGTACCTGAACAAAGGTCGAGGATACTTTTGTCCTCTAAATCCATTCGATTGTCGATAATATTAAACAGACCTTCTTTTGAAAAGTTAGTGGTTGGACGAGAACTAAACCCTTTGGGAACGGTCAATCGACGGGATTTTAATTTACCTCTAATTATACGCACAATATCTGGAATTGAGAAAGTAAGTTTTTCGACTCTTGAA
>JBDNIA010000528.1:0-8082 GCA_041688525.1 Crocinitomicaceae bacterium
TAGAAACATGGTACAACCGAAACAGAAGGCATTCAGCATTGAATTACAAAACAATTAATGAATTTGAGTTAGAAAATAATAATTATAAACAAGCAGCGTGACTTAACTTAGTGTCCAGAATTATATTGCAAGTCCAAAGAAACAAACGGACTATAAACGGACTCTCCAAAAAAGTCACTACTTTTATTGTAGTAATTTTGTTTTACAAACCAGATTACATTAAAGCGGGAAATCCTTCGCGGGAAATCTCTTTTTTCTAAAAGTTTTATTGGACAGTAGACAATACTTATCTAAATTTACTTTTATGAAAAAATCCATTCTCTTTCTTTATGGAATAATAGCCTACTTAATTTTTCTTTTTGCCATACTCTATGCAATTGGATTTTTAGGCAACTTTATTGTGCCAAAAGCAATCGACTCTGGAGTAGAAACTACATTGTTTCAATCAATAATAATAAACATACTCTTATTAAATATTTTCACCATACAGCATAGCGTTATGGCTAGACCAGCATTTAAAAAATGGATAACAAAGATCATAAGTCCAGCAATAGAGCGTAGTACTTATGTTTTATTATCTAGTTTAGCGCTAATTTTCATCTACAATAAATGGCAACCGATGAAGACGGTAATATGGGAAATTGAAAATGACAGTGTTGCTCTTGTTGTGACAATACTATTTTTTCTTGGATGGCTTCTTGTTCTTTTATCATCATTTATAATAAGCCATAGCGAGTTATTTGGGCTTAAACAAGTGTTTTATTATTTCAAAAGCAAACAAATACAAGATCTAAAATTTCAAACTAACTATTTTTATAAAATTATTCGACACCCAATTATGTTAGGATTTCTTATTGCCTTTTGGGCAACACCTGTAATGTCGGCTGGACATCTTCTATTTGCAATAGTAACTACTCTTTACATTTTTATTGCCGTAAAATATTTAGAAGAAAAAGACCTGCGAGATATTATTGGAAAAGAATACGAAGATTATCAGAAGGAAGTACCAATGCTTATTCCTTTTACAAAAGTGAGTAAATGAAACGACTAATTAACTTCATAAATGCCAACGTTTCAGGCAAAATAATCTTATTTCTCTTCATACTGAATAATGCGGTTTACTTGTTTATGTGGGCTGTTACTATTCCCAAAACAATGGAATTCTCCAAGGGAATGAAATTATTGGATATGATGCCAATGGGATATGACTTCAATTATGTTCGTGGATTATTCGCCAAACTCGGAGAAATTGGACGAGGAACTTATCTAACAAATCAAATTCCTGCAGATATGATTTATCCACTATTTTACGGGCTAACTTATTGTTTTCTAATGGTATATATTCTAAATAAACTTAAAAAACTTAATAGCCCTTATACTTATTTATGTTTATTGCCATTAATTACAAGCGTAGCAGATTACTTTGAAAATTTCGGAATTATCATAATGTTGAGCAACTATCCTGAACTGACCGAGATTGCTGTTAAAACGACTAGTTCTTTTTCTGTACTAAAAAGTATTTCAGCAAGCTTATTTATAGCATCACTCCTAATTTTACTTATAACGCTCGGAATGAAAACAAAGAGAACAAGTGTCAGGACAAAGTCGCAATAAGGTTTGATTTTATTTTGAGTTAAGCGCCGCTTGAAACTGCCAGCTGTTGTGTTTTCATAATACGAGATAAGATCTCGTTCGAATAATGACCAGAGTAAACACCTTTACTCTCCGCAGTTGAAGAACTTGTCGATTCACCGAACAGCTTCTCTAATTAATCAGCCTAAACTTGAATTTAGAAGCTAGATTTATATAATAAGCTTAACTTTGATAAATTATATAGAAATTGTAATGATACAAGTCATTTCCGTAGATTTTTACTTTCACAATCTAGCGCATTTACCAATTATTGACGTTCGATCCCCGGGAGAGTTTGCTCAAGGACATATTCCAAACGCAAATAATATTGAACTATTTACTGACGAGGAACGCGCAATAGTCGGCACAGCCTATAAACAAGAGTCAAAAGAAAGAGCCGTTGAACTTGGATACGAATTTGTAAAGCCCAAACTAAACCACTTTATAACGAGATCTATTGAAATCGCACCAAAAAAAACGGTTGTGGTGCACTGTTGGCGAGGAGGAATGAGAAGTAATGCTTTTGCCAATCATCTTATCGAAAATGGTTTTGAAAAGGTTTACCTTATTGAAAAAGGGTACAAAGCTTTTAGAAATTACGTCTTACAATTTTTTGAAAAACCCCTTAACCTGAAGGTTTTAGGCGGATATACCGGCACTGGCAAAACTGAAGTACTTTATTCTCTAATAAAAAAGGGACAACAAGTTATAGATTTGGAAGGATTGGCGAGCCACAGAGGTTCTGCTTTTGGTGGAATAGATCTACCTCCTCAGCCATCAACTGAACAATTTGAAAATAATCTATTCTCAGTAGTCCGAAGTTTAAATGCTAACTCGCCAATTTGGGTTGAAGACGAAAGTCAAGCAATTGGGAAAGTTTTAATTCCGAATGCATTTTATTCAAAAATGAGAGAGCTACCGGTCTATTTCTTAGATGTTCCTTTGCAGGAACGAACCAAACATCTTGTCGATACATACGCAAATCTCAGTCACGATAAATTGGCAGATGCAATTGGTCGCATCACTAAAAGGCTTGGCTATGACAAAGCGAAATTTGCTACAGAAGAGCTTGAGAACAAAAATTATTACAAAGTTGTTGAGATTACACTTATGTATTACGATAAGTGCTATTTGAAAGGATTACAAAAACGGCAGGAATCTACAATTCTAAAATATAAGATTCCTACCGTAAATCCGGAAAAAACGGCAGACTTTTTAATAAGCTTAAAAGACTAAAAAAATGGATGAACGCATAAAATTAACAAGCTTTAGTCACGGCGCAGGTTGTGGCTGCAAAATATCACCAAAGATTTTAACAACAATATTAGAGTCGAACTCCCCAAAAATCGAAGATTCACGTCTTTTAGTAGGTAATGACACGAGAGATGATGCTGCTGTATACGACATGGGAAATGGTATTGGGATTATAAGTACTACGGATTTTTTCTTACCCATAGTTGACGACCCTTTCACTTTTGGAAGAATTGCAGCAACTAACGCCATAAGCGATGTATATGCCATGGGAGGCAAACCTTTAATGGCAATTGCAATCTTGGGTTGGCCGATTGACAAACTAGCTCCTGAAGTGGCTGCTCAGGTAATGGAAGGTGGCAGAAAAGCTTGCTCAGATGCAGGAATAATACTTGCTGGAGGTCATAGTATTGATAATCCAGAACCTATTTTTGGACTTGCCGTTACAGGATCAGTGGTCCTCTCTAATTTAAAACGCAACGATAAAGCGCAAGCCGGGAGTATGCTCTATCTAACCAAGCCTTTGGGAATTGGTATTTTAGCAACCGCGCAGAAGAAAGGTATTCTTCAAGAAGGTCACAAAGATATTGCAGCAAATTCAATGATTGTTTTAAATGACGTTGGTCTAGAACTCTCAGAAATAGAAGAAATAACAGCTTTAACGGATGTAACTGGATTTGGTTTAATGGGACATTTACTTGAAGTTTGCGAAGGAAGTGATGTGTCTGCTCTTATTAATTACAGTAAAGTGCCAATTTTTGAAGAGATTCATGGTTATCTCGATAAAAAATGCGTTCCGGGAGGAACGATGAGAAATTGGGAGAGCTACGGACACAAACTAAATATTGAGGATGAAAAGAAACGATATATCTTGTGTGATCCACAAACCAGCGGAGGACTTTTAATTGCTGTCAAAAAAGAGGCTTCTCAAAAAGTTGAGTCTATTCTAAGAAGTAAGGGACTTTTTGCTGAACCAATTGGAGAACTAATAGAAAAATCCGATTTGCCGATATATATTAATGAAAAACTATAGCGAGAAAGCCGGTCTAAAAATAAGTGTAGAATTTCCCGAATTTATTTCTAAAATAGTCCTGTTCTGTAAATAAAAAAACGAAGGTTCATTGAATACTTAAATCTAACGGAGTCAAAAAACAATAAGAACAACTTGATAAACCAGTGTTTTATAGCATTTATAAGTCGATAAAACTTTCTATTTTAGTTAAGTTTAAATAGTAAAATTTGTACTTTAGCTACCGAAGATTGAGTTCATCAAAACTTTACGTTCCTGTAGGTTTTAACAAAGCCTAAGTTGCTTTTAAACAAATTCAGAACTAAAAAACGAGAATAGAACTCTTTTGTAAGAACAAGGCGAATTCCGAAAAGCCATACGAGTAAGAAAAACTAAATAACTAAAATAAAATGAAAGAATTAGCAACATTAGTACAAATGTCAGTGGCAATTTCTGTTGCTTATGTATGGATTTTTAGATTTCACAATGTCATTGCGGAATTTAAACAATTCGGATTAAGCGATATAACAAGAAATTTCGTGGGAGCCAGTAAAATCGCATTAGCAACATTACTTGTTGTAGGTATTTGGAATCCGGCGTTCGTCTTTATTCCAGCTGTTCTTATGGGTCTATTTATGGTAGGTGCTCAATATTTTCACTTCCAAATAAAGAACCCTTTTATCAAGCATCTACCCTCTTTAATTCTTTTAATTTTATGTGCTTTTCTCGCATTTGAATCAATTTAGTAAACAAATATGGACATAACTAAAATATGCATTCTCCTATCGAGTTTGTCTTTTTTTTCTTACACGATATATTATTTTAAATCCTCTAACATGAAAAGCGAATTCAAACGCTTTGGCTTAGAAAAATTTGGTTTATTAATAATGGTAGCTCAATTTTTAGGCGCAACTGGTTTACTGGTAGGTCTTAAGTTTAATTTCCTCTTAACGATTTCATCTTTCGGCCTCGCATTTCTCATGTTATCGGGCGTTATAGTGAGAATAAAATTAAAAGATAGCATTTGGATTTCTTTGCCCGCATTGTTTTACATGAGTTTAAATACTTACATCTTTTTGGCGTCAATAAACTAAAGGACAATTAAGAATTTTTATCCGATAGTTTAAGCAATAAATCAGCGACAAGTAGGAGCGATATTAGAAAATAACTTGTAAGAAAGTTGCAAAAATGAAACAAGAAAATTCGATCAAAACGAGAGAGTACAAAGAATGAAACAAAAAATTTTAATTAAAAATGCAACACTTGTAAATGAAGGGAAATCATTTATCGCAGACCTCCTTTTATCTGATAAATTTATTCAACAAATTGGAAATATTGATAGTGAGCCAAGCTATAAAGTAATTGACGGAACCGGGAAATACCTTTTCCCTGGAATTATTGATGGCCAAGTTCATTTCAGAGATCCTGGACTTACGCACAAAGGAGATTTGTATACGGAAAGTAAAGCAGCATTAGCGGGAGGAGTAACTTCTTTTATTGATATGCCAAATACTGTTCCAAATATTTTGACTGTAGAAAACCTCAGAGAAAAATATGAAATTGCTTCTAAAAAATCTTTAGCAAACTACTCGTTTTTCCTTGGTGTAAACGGCGATAATATTGATGACGTAATCAAAACCGATACAAACCAATTTATTGGAGTTTCAGATGACGGTTTATATTTTACAAAAAAAGGAAATCTACTAGCCGACAGCCCGGAAAAAATGGAAAAACTTTTTGCTAATTGCAAATCGATTATCGCCATTCATTCTGAAAAAGAAGAAATAGTAGAGAAAAATGAAATCGCCTTTAGAGAAAAATATGGTGATGATATTCCCGCAAAGTTTCATCCTGTCATTAGAAGTACAGAAGGTTGTTATGAAGCAAGCAAAAGAGCCATTGAATTAGCAAAAAAACACAACGCTAGACTTCATATTCTCCATCTAAGCACTGAAGCGGAAACACACTTATTTCAAAATGATATTCCGCTAAAAGAGAAAAAAATAACAACGGAAGTTTCCGTCCATCACTTATGGTTTTCAGACAGAGACTATGATAGATTAGGCATGCTCATTAAATGGAATCCTGCGATAAAAACACAACAAGACAAGGAAGGTTTGTTAAAGGCTTTATTGAATGATAAAATCGATATTATAACCACTGATCATGCACCTCATACTTTGGAGGAAAAACTAAAACCTTATTTTCAATCCATGTCAGGTGCGCCAATGGTTCAACATTCCTTAAATTGTATGCTCGAGTTTTATAAACAAGGCTTAATTACCTTAGAAAAAATAGTTGAAAAAATGTGTCACAACCCAGCTACTCTCTATAGTATGACAAACCGAGGATTTATAAGAGAAGGATATTATGCAGATTTAACTTTGGTGAATCTAAATAGTCAATGGACAGTTGCGAAAGATAATCTACTCTATAAATGCGGATGGTCGCCCTTAGAGGGAACAACGTTTCAAACCAAAATCGAACAAACATTTGTAAACGGAAACTTGGTGTATGATACTGGAGAATTTTTTGAGCAAGAAAAGGGAATGGAAATTGAGTTTGGCAAATGGGAAGATTTAAGTATTCTGGCTAAATAAAAAAAATAGAACACAACTTCTTTTCAAGAAGTTTTGCCTATTTATTACTGCGAACAATTATTGAAATTTGCCTATATTCGAAAGAAAAACAACTTCACTAAAAGCTGAAAAGCGAATGTCTTTTGCGCCTTATGTTTCATAGAATATGATCTTATGAAAAACAATCTCATCGGCGAAATATTGTTTTTATCTAAAATTATAAATTCTATGAGTCGCATTAATATTCCAACGAAATATTTCATTCTCTAAACTTCACATTGAAAATCAGTCCTACAAAAAATGCAACTCGCCAATTGACTGATTTCGTCAATTCGAAGAATAAACAAATTCATTTCTTAAACGTTTATAAAGTGTTTAGTGCTTTGAAAAATTCACAAAGCAGCGATGCGGTAAACTATTTATTGTAGTATTTATTTAGTTCAATAAATATTTAAACCTTTTTAAAACAATATATTGCAATGAAATACTTACTGATAATGGCAATTTTATTTTCTTCTTCGGAATCAAAAGTAATTTTCGAGTTCAATAATACATCTTCTCTTCAAAATTGGATTATTGTGGATGACGTTGTTATGGGTGGCGAATCTTCAGGTTCTTTTAAACTAAATGCAGAGGGAAAAGGCGTTTTTAGCGGCGCTATATCCTTGGATAATAACGGGGGATTCTCCTCTGTTCGATACAGATTTCCAAAAACAAAAACGAAGGATTTCTCTAAAATTGCTCTTCGAATTCAAGGTGACGGAAAAGACTATCAGTTTCGAATAAAATCCAATTCACAAGATTATTATTCTTACATAAAACCTTTTTCCACTTCAGGAGAATGGGAAGTCGTTGAAATTTTTTTAAAAGATATGTATCCGTCGTTTAGAGGCCGAACAGTAGATTTGCCAAATTTTTCCAACGACGCAATGGAAGAAGTCACTTTTTTAATCGGCAACAAGAAAAAAGAAAGTTTTAAACTTCTAATTGATAAAATTGAATTGAAAAAGTAAATACACTATAATTTGATAGTAAAAAAAATAGTTGGAAACAAAATAAATTTTCAATCTTTTTATTCAAGTTAAAAAAACTCAATTATAAAAAATTCCTATTTTCCTTGCTGGTTCTCTTTATCGCTGCTTTATGTCAGAAATATAAAAGTGATACTAAAAACAACGATTTAACCTATTATAGTGAAAACTATAAAAATACTAATATGACTATTCTTGACAAATCAACAAGTGATATTGACGCAGTTTGGGTAGAATTTCACAGCAAAGACAAAAGCAAGAACTACACAAACTATTCTTAGATTGTAAAGCGAATGGTGTATTTAGTAAATAAATCGGCTCTTGCCAAATTGATTGGAATAAGCAAATTACTTTCGCCCCCGAAAATGGTTTGTTCTACTTTGGATCTTTGTTTTCGGGCAAAGAAAAATACAAAATCGCATACAACCTAGATTCACGAACTGAAGAATTAACTTTCAAATATAAAGAAAATAAGAAGTGCAATAAATGGAACTAAATCGTTTAATTGCAATTTTATAACTCCACTTTTTTCATTAGACTGATCGAAATCTACTCCAATTAAGATTATAAAAAAGCAAAA
>JBDNIA010000529.1:0-4186 GCA_041688525.1 Crocinitomicaceae bacterium
CAAATTTCCGTTGTTCTAATTCTATGAATTCTTCTTTCAAAGCATCTACGTAGAGTCCCCTTTGTTTGCTTGTGCTAAACTCGAAGTTTAAACCAAGTCGAGGAAGGAAAGCCCAATTTTTATAATCAAACCGGTAGCCGAAATTTAATGGAATTACAAAACGGGTGTAGGAGTTTTGCCAAGACTTAGAATTGGTAGTTGTGTCAAAGGTATAACTTGTGTCAATCTGAGTTGTAACAATTGAATCAAACGCTGGATTGTTGGGAGAAGGCGTCATAATTTGACCATTTGAATCAAGATACACAATGTTTGTACTACTATCTATTTGTGCACTGGACTGTATAATTTTCAGAGTAGAATAATTTGTTTTCTCACCAAATTGATAATATTTTAAGCCTGTTCCCATTGTCCATTTTTTGTAATAGGCATTTAGTTGAAATCCAAAATCAGGACTAATAATTTTCTTTTCTCCTGCCACCAAATCTGCTTTATAACTACTAAAAGGGCTTTCTATTTTTGGTTGCACACTCACGAATCCCGCGTACGCTTGCGCTTCAAATTTAAATTTACGGTTCGGATCTTTTTGATATTTTAAAACCACAGAATCTCGAATAACAACAGAATCACGTATAACCACAGAATCACGTATAACCACAGAATCGCGAATAACAACTGAGTCTTTGACGGTTCTTTTTGGTTTTCGAATTGTATCTTTAAATAAATCGACGGCGTAGTCATTATTTAAATCAGCTGTTTTTGAATTCGTTACATTTTTTTCTAGAGTTTTACTCGGGAATAATTCCATAACCGTTGAAACTTCCTTTTCATTAATTTGAGAAGCTTTTGTCACTAATGATATTTGGCTTCTATCATTTTTAGAATCATTAGTGACAATGGCGCTTTTAGAACTAAAATTAGGTTTTATTGCTTTTAATTTTTTTCTATCTACAATATTATTTGATTCCGTAGCTAGAATAGATAAGCTTGAAATACGCTTTTCCTTTGCAGTTTGCTGTAGCGTATTGCTTTGTGCTATTTTAGATTCAGCACCATCATTCGTTGAACTTGAAATAGAAATTGAATTCTCTTGAGTAAGGATATTGTTTTTATTAAATAAAGTTTGAGAATTTTGATTTAATTCGTTCTTTTCTGCTTCTTTATCAAGTTTAGTATTTCTTTTTTCCGTTTCTAATTCTTTATTTTTATTTTCAATTGTTTCAGTCGAAGTAGCACTATCGGATTTGGATATGATGTCATCAAAAGTTATGAGAGCAAAAGCACTGGCCATAAGAGCAGTGAAAAATACAGCCGTAATAAAAGTCAACCAACCGCCGCGCTTCCATGAGCTCGCTGCATCCAATTTAGTTTCCATATCTGCCAAAAATGCAGTAGGAACCTCAAAGGATCGCTTGCCCAAGTTCTCTTGAAATAAATTATCGATATGACTTTTTTCTTCTTTCACTATTTTATTGTCATTGACTTTTCCGTGACTAATACTCTCAATCGCTTTCTAGCTTCTTTAATATGCCATTTCACTGTTTCATAACCAATATTCAATTCATCCATTATTTCGGCATACTTATATCCGTCAATAGCATACAAGTTAAACACCACTTTTGTTGCTGGAGGAAGCATATTCAGCATGGCTTGTAATTCTTCTGCTTCAAATTTACTATCCGGTTCTAACTCCGGTTCCATGTTATCATAATTGCTCATTTCATCTTCGAACTGAAACAACTCTTTGTATTTTTTTTCTTTTCTAAAATCATCAATTACCTCATTCTGCCCAATTCTTTTCGCCCAAGAGAAAAAAGAGCTTCCCACTTTGTACTGATCAATTTTTGAAATTATTTTTAAAAAAGAATTATTTACCAAGGACATTTGATCTTCAGTATTTTGTTTGTAACGCACTACGACACTCATAAGAACTGAAAAAGTTTCCTTATACAACTCTGTAATGGCCTTGCGGTCATTGTCTTTAATAGACTTTATAAGAGAGTCAGTAATTTCCAATTTTTTGTATGAATGTTTTACGGATAATAAATCTGAGCGTTATTTTTTACTTTGTTGTCTCCTCTGTATTAGCTACTAACTTTAAGTTTCATACTAAGAAACGTATGTTTTGAGAAGCAGGGGGGGGCGACTTTTAATAAACGATAAATTTAATTAATGCGTTGCCTAATTTTTTATAGAAACTTCTTCCTGCTTTCATTGCTGCGCAATAATTAGCGAAATTAATTTTTTCTTTTAAAAATAGGCTGTCTCAAAAAAAAATGAAACAGCCTATAATAATGTTTGCTTCTGTTAGTTCTTTACAATTCGCAAGATATGGATGTCATTTGCAGACTTATCCTTGATTTTAATTAGATAAATGCCAGCTTGCAAATCGGAAGTATTTACAGCTAATTTATTTTGCCCTTGTTTTGCAAAGTAATCTGTACTTTCAATCGTTTGACCAGCTAAATTGGTGATTGTAACGCTGACTAATTTTTCGCTAGTAGAATTAAATGAAACGGTAAATTTGTCAACTACTGGATTTGGATAAGTTGTAAGTCCTTTGAAAGAATTATTGTCTTCGACAGATGCTGTTGCTCCCGGAGGCAATACGTTGAGGGTTGTTCCACTTGCTTTAACTGAAACAACTATAGTGTCGCAATGAACAGAAGTACAATTATTAGGTTCTGAGATCGTTAAACAAATTGCATATACGCCTAATCCTGAATAAGTGTGAGTAGGATATGGCTGCGTGCTTGTTGTTCCATCACCGAAATCCCACAGATAAAAAATACTTGAGGACGGAGAACTAGTTGTTGAGTTGTTCCAACACCAGTATATTCCTGGGTTTAGTGAATCTTGAAGAATTATAAAATCAGCTAGACAACTTGTAGTCGTTCCAATTCCTGTAACTGTTAGTGAATCCCAATAAGAATCATAACATCCAGCTATTGAATCCCAAATAGTAAAACCATATGCATACGATCCATTTTGACTATATTGATATGTTCCTGTCGTTGTATTGGGCTGCAAGTAAACATAATTTCCACTGGATTCTCCAGAAATAAAATAAGAATACGGATTGGAGCCAGTAGTGGTTGATAAATCGCTGATTGTAAATTCCCCAGGGTTAGCAGTCGGAGTTAATGTTCCATTTGCTGAACAGGTCGACTGTGCCGATAAATTGGAAATTAATCCTAGTGCGAGGAAAATTGAAAGTGTAATTTTTTTCATAATACTTTAATTTAGAGTTTATATAAAGTAAAAACGAGAATTATCTTTTTATTGGGGGGTGATTCCTTATTAATTTTGATAAAAGTTCGATTTTTTTAAATAATATTAAGTTGAAAGACTGAAAATCTTTTTTTTAATAATTAACTTTAAATTTCAAAAAAAATCTTCAAAAAATGAGTCAAGTTTCAGAAAATATTGAAAATATTGAATTGGAATTTTTAAAAATGGAAGACTATCAGCAGTTGAAAGACGCGATGATAGAGGCTTACCCAAATATGCCAAATGCATACTGGAAAGAAAATCATATTCAATCTTTAATCGATAAATTCCCCGAAGGACAGGTTATCATTAAGGTAAATGGACAATTAGCGGGTTGCGCACTGAGTATTATTGTTGATTTTGACAGATTTGAAAACAACCATACATACAAAGAGATTACAGGTAGCTACTCCTTTGATACCCATACTGCTGATGGCGATGTATTGTACGGAATAGATGTTTTTATCAAGGCAGATTTCAGAGGATTACGTCTGGGTCGCCGCTTATATGATTACCGCAAAGAGTTGTGCGAAAAATTGAATTTGGAGGGAATTGCTTTTGGAGGTCGAATTCCAAACTATCATAAATACCAAGATCAATATACGCCAAAACAATATATTGAAGCGGTAAAGAGAAAAGAAGTACATGATCCTGTGCTTAATTTCCAAATGTCGAATGACTTTTATCCATCTAAGATATTAAGAGGTTACCTTGAGGGCGATACAGATTCTAGCGAATTTGCAGTATTACTGAAATGGGACAATATTTATTATGAGAAAGTAACACAAAAGGCAGCCACGAAAAAGAAAATCGTTCGATTAGGATTAATTCAATGGCAAATGCGACTTTATGCGAATCAAAAAGAATTGATGCAACAAGCGGAGTACTTTATCGACGCAGTTTCGGCCTATCGCTCAGA
>JBDNIA010000077.1:0-2477 GCA_041688525.1 Crocinitomicaceae bacterium
AATTGAAGATTCTATTAATTTTAAAAATTTTATAGCATCAACTGATGTAAATAGGTCCGGAATTAATACGTTTGCGGCATCTCCTATTGCAGTTATTATGCTGCAAAGAACACAGATGGCAAGTCTATTCAACATGAAAAATAAACCAAAACCTTATATAATTGCCACAGGAGTTAATCATCATCCTAGTGATTGGATCGGGTTAGATAAATTGTCGCCGTTTTCTTTTTTAAACAAAAAACAGTTGAAGGATGTTCAAAACAACAAAGCAATGATATTGTTTGATCAAAGTTTAGAAGGTTATCAAACTTTATGGTTATGGGAACGAATACATACAGAGTGTGCAAATTATTCTATTAACCCTAATTGTATAATTTATGTTACTGGAAATTTATTGGCAGAAGAACAATATACAGAATGGGCAAATATTAATAATATTATTAATTTTATAAATGTTATTCCTTATACTCATTTTGAAGCAGATGTAGCTAATATATCACAGCGGAATAATATAAATTGCACGTTTGAAAAACAAATAACGTATAAATTTAAAAATGATATATTATCATTTAATTGTTTACAGAAAAGATTACGAAATCACAGAATATGGTTTTACATTCGACTATTTGAAGAAGATTTATTAAAACACGGATTAGTAAGTATGAATCCGTATTCTCCAGTTAATATATTTATGGATGGAAAATCTATAGAATCACCAAAAGCAACTGCTGCTAATAAAAGCCTGCCATTATTGTTATACGGAAAAAATAATAACGAACATCCGGATGATTTTTATATTACTCGAATACAAGACAATGTTTTTTTAGATTCGTGGGTTAGTGTTATATCAGAAGCATCATTTGCTGACTGTGATAATGAATTGTTTCTAAGTGAAAAAATTTTTAAACCTATTGCTTGCCACCATCCTTTTATTATATTTGGAAATAAAAACAGTTTACACGAATTAAGAAAAATGGGATACAAAACATTTAACGGATTCATAGATGAATCCTACGACACGTTGCCTACTTTTGAAAGATTAGATGCAATAATTGAATCAATTAAAAAGATAATTGCAATTAAAGATAAAACTTTATGGTATAATTCTATGAAAGACATACTAGTGCATAATTACAATACATTAATATCTAATTCTCAGAAAATAAATCCTGCAATTATTCAACTTGAAAATGCATATACTCGATATTTTAAATTACATAAAAATGCACAATAAAAAACTTCCAATAATCACCAAAGACTCAAAATTAATTATCGGGTTAGGTGATAGTTTTACTCAAGGTGTTGGTAGTTGGTCAACAGAAACTTATAAACAATATAACGGATTTATTGATCCATTAAAGATACCACCAGAATTACAATTGGAAATGTACGAATACAGTTGGGTAAGTCAATTGTGTAATAATCATTTAACTGACTACACTCCTGTAAATTTGGGTGTAATGGGTAAAGGAAATAGAGCAAGTGTTAAAGAGCTTTATTTAAACCCAAAAATTAATTTGTATGCAGCTAAACAAGTAACCGTCATTTACATGTTAAGCGGAATAGAACGATTTGATTTTATTAACAAAGAGTTTTCAGATCACACCAGTCATTTTTTTGCAATGTGGCCAAATCCTTGGGATAAAAATACCACAAATAAACAACTGTGGGAAGCATACGCTAGAGATATATGGAATGAAAAATTTGTATGCTTAGAAGCATTATTAAATATTCGGGAAGCTGAAATGATATGTAAAGCAAACGGATGGAATTTAATTATTGCTAGTGCGTTTGATCAAAGATTAACCAAAGAACGATTTATTAAAGAAATTGGCATTGAACATACTAGTTTAATAGATAGTATGCCTTGGGATAAATTTTTATATCCGCAAGGATGCAAAAGTTTTATGCAATTGTTATTAAGATACGATGGTAGAGAACATATGGCTGATGGCGAATTTTACGAATATTATTCGACACTAAAATTTCCTACTGAGTACATCACAACATGCATGCATCCTAGTAGAGAAGGTTATAGAATAATGGCTGAAGAGTTGTACATGCATATGAAAGGACACAATTATGTTTAAAGTATGTCCTTAGATGAATCTTTGATATCTCTTTTTAATTAAACAATGTCAACTTTGAAATCTATCTTTTGAATATCGTCTTTATACTCCTGCAGCGTATCGATTAAAATATCAGCAATGCTATCAGCGGTCTGTTTAGCTAATTCTGCTTTTATATCAATTTCCCATACTCTGCCATCAGCAAACTCTAAGTGTATCCTTTCGAGATAGGCCACTGGCATGGTATTCATATATAGATCTTCAAAGACCTCCGGCCATTCTTTGACAAGATGTCGCGGAGGTTTAAACAAAGGACTAGGCATCAGCTGTTTCTTTGACCTTTGTAACTTTCTTTGCAGGCGGATCTAAATCATCTGCATCCTTGCGTAATTTAGCAGCTTCTTTATA
>JBDNIA010000530.1:0-2816 GCA_041688525.1 Crocinitomicaceae bacterium
ATACATCGGATCTGATGAAAACTGGGAGAAAGCCGAAAGCGCGATTATTGAAGCGGCAGCAGAAAAAGGTTTAGACACCGTTGTTGAATTAGGTGAAGCAGCTTTCTACGGACCAAAATTGGATTTCATGGTGCAGGATGCTTTAGGTAGAAACTGGCAATTGGGAACAATTCAAGTCGACTATAATTTACCCGAACGTTTCGAATTGGAGTATACTGGTTCTGATAACCAAAAGCATAGACCAGTAATGATACACCGAGCGCCATTTGGATCTATGGAAAGATTTGTAGCGGTGTTACTTGAGCATTGTGCCGGAGACTTCCCTCTTTGGTTAGCAACTGACCAAGTTGCCATTTTACCAATAAGCGAAAATTACAATGAGTACGCAGAAAATGTTTTAGAATTGCTAAAAAATTACGATATTCGCGGCTTCGTAGACGACCGAAATGAAAAAATAGGTAAGAAAATTAGGGAGTCGGAATTAAATAAAACTCCTTTCATGCTTATCGTTGGAGAGAAAGAGGCTGACAATCAGACAGTTTCAGTTCGACAGCGAATGGAAGGAGACAAAGGTTCATTATCAATTGAAGCATTTGCGGATTTGATTATGAATACAATAGAAGTTGAATTAACAACAAACGCTTAAATTTTTGAATGAGAAGACCGGCAAAAAAACCTTTTGTTAGAAGACAGGAAGAAGAATTACACAAAATTAACGGAAGAATAAATGTTCCAGAAGTTCGTGTCGTTTTTGAGGGTGAAGAACCTCGAGTGATGGCAACAGCTGACGCAATTGCAATGGCTGACGAACAAGATTTGGATTTGGTAGAGATATCTCCAAACGCGACACCTCCTGTTTGTAAAATAATGGATTACAAGAAATTCTTATACAACCAGAAAAGAAAACAGAAGGAACTCAAGGCCAAACAAAGTAAAATCGTTCTTAAAGAAATACGTTTTGGCCCAAACACAGACGACCATGATTTTAATTTCAAATTAGCTCACGCTAAGAAGTTTTTGGAAGAAGGAAGTAAACTGAAAGCATACGTTTTCTTCCGAGGAAGAACGATTGTTTTTAAAGATCGTGGTGAAATTTTATTGTTGAAATTTGCGCAAGAATTAGCAGATTGGGGAACAGTCGAACAAATGCCAAAATTAGAAGGAAAGAGAATGATTATCATGATCAATCCTAAAAAGAAATAAAAACCAATTACGAATAAAATGAATCACGAATCACGGGAAAACGATTCGTAATTCGTAATTGACTAAAGAATATAGTGCTCAACTTTTAAAAAGAGAGAGAAAATGCCAAAAATGAAAACAAAATCCAGTGCTAAGAAGAGATTCGTAGTAACTGGTTCAGGAAAAATCAAAAGAAAGCACGCTTTCAAAAGTCACATCCTGACCAAGAAAACAAAAAAGCAGAAAAGAAATTTGACGCATGCTGGTTTGGTACACAAAGCAGATGTTGCAAATATCAAGCAGCAATTATGTATGAAATAATTCGATTTAGTCGAGTTATTATTTAGGAATGTTAACCAAGTAATGAGTACAAAGCCAACTGAGATAGAGTTGCACTTTTTATTAAAAAACACAAAATTATGCCAAGATCGGTAAATCACGTTGCTTCAAGAGCCAAAAGAAAAGGTATCATGAAGCTGGCCAAAGGATACTTTGGTCGAAGAAAAAATGTCTGGACAGTTGCAAAAAATGCAGTCGAAAAAGGTATGTTATATGCTTATGAAGGTCGTAAGCAAAAGAAAAGAAACTTTCGTTCATTATGGATCATGCGTATTAACGCTGGTGCTCGTATGCACGGAATGAGCTATTCTCAATTCATGGGTGCTTTCAACAAAAGCGGAATGGAACTTAACAGAAAAGTCTTAGCTGACTTAGCTTTGAACAGTCCTGAAGCTTTCAAAGTCGTAGTTGAAGCAGTTAAGAAATAAATAATAAAGGAAGGCACTATAATTAAAGTCGCTCATCGCAAGATAAGCGACTTTTTTTTGTTTAATAAATATCTGAATCAGATACGTTAAAATTAGCTGAGAGACAATTTATGCTTTAGCTAGAAACGCTAAAGCATGATACAAATATTCTTTGCAACTTTCGCATAAAATAAAAGGTCGAAAACAACAGTAATAAAATTGTTTTTAGTCTTCATTCTATGGCGTAAATAAACTATTCAACTATAATTACTTTGGGCTATACTTAAAACAAGGTATCCAAAATCATTGTGCTATATTTGAAACAAATGACTTTTCTAGGCATCAAATCTGATTTTTTTGTGTGCGAAAGAAAACAAATAGAATTCAAAACGCTGGAAATGAATACCATAAAACATACTATTCCCTTTTCAATTGATTTAAAAAAGAGAAAACGAACTTAGATTAAAATATTTGTTGTTGAATCTAAAATTACCACGTATTTTTGCGCAAAATTTTAAAATGCGCAATGTAATTCTTTCCGTAGTATTTATCTTCTCAGCCTATTTTGGGTTTGCGCAAACATTTGAAGACTCTTGCTTTAATAGCAGTCCCAATTATGACTGTTCTTGTCATATATACCTTCCCAATGCCTTTACTCCAAATGCAGATGAATTCAATAATCAATTTGGTCCAAAAGTAGATTGCCCTTTGGATTTATACCAATTAACAATAATCAACCGTTGGGGACAAATTGTTTTTGAATCATTTGATTCGAAAGTATTATGGGATGGAACTTATAACAACAAAAGTGAACCGAATGGTTTGTATCTCTATTACGTTCGCTATAGATTTGTTTCGGATTCTGAAACAAAAGTAAAGTCCGGTCAC
>JBDNIA010000531.1:0-3087 GCA_041688525.1 Crocinitomicaceae bacterium
AAAATAAATTTCCCAGAGTGCTAAATGAAACACAAAAAGTCAATTGGCTGAATTATCTTGCGGCTGAAAACCACCTTTAATTTCTTTCGAAAGCAGTTGTATTCTTTTGTTTCATGCGGTATTTTATTATTGCGTTTACTACAACAATAGCAACAATAATTGCTGCGCCAACATAGAATTTATTTGACAGTTGAGCGTTCTCATTTAAAATTGCAATTGCTAAGAAAATCGTGTAAACAGGCTCCATATTGATACTCAAAGAAACTGTAAACGCACCAAGTCTTTTCACTAAATCGATTACAACAAGAAAGGCGAACGAAGTACAAACAACTCCCAAAAACAGTAACCAGAAAAAGTCTGAAGTTGTCATGACGAAAAGAGAAGAATCCAATCGACCTTCCTTAGCCAACAGTAAGCTTAGAAAAACCGAGGCAATGCCAAATTCATAAAAACTTATTGTTTGTGAAGAGGTTTCTTGCACCAGTTTTGCATTGAACACAGAAAACAATGCAGCCATTAAAGCGGAGCTAAGCCCTATGAATAGAGCATTATAATCGCTAGGACTAAAATCGCCAGAAACATAAATCAAAGCACAAATTATTAAGATACCAGAAATAAATTCAGAGACCAAAAATTTGCGCTTCATTATTAGTGGTTCCAACCAAGTAACGTGTAGGGTGGTTGTCGAGAGACATAAAATACCCAAGGAAGCAGTTGATAGCTGAATACTTTTGTAAAAAAGAATCCAATGTAAAGAAACGATTACGCCGACACCTAAAATAGTAACGAGCTGTTTGCGGGAGTGAACTTTTAAGTTCCATTTTTTAAGTTTAAGATAAATACCAAGAGCCAAGAAAGCTATGATTACACGCCACCAAACAATGGAAAGACTTTCTAGATGAATCACTTTCCCCAGAATACCGGTGAACCCCCAGATGAAAATAATAAAGTGTAGAAGCAAGTGATAACGGAAATTTTCAAACATAATAGACAACTATTTCAGTGTTTTTAATTTTTCCTCAATTATTTCAATTACGGTTTTTTGGGCGTCAATTGCATTTCGTTTTTCTTCCTGCCTTTTTATATTTTGCTCAACACTTTTTTTTGCATCTTCAATTTTCTTTTCACAGTCTTGTATAGTGTATTCAAGGTCTTCTTTGTACTTAATTAGAACTTTTTCTTCTTTTTCTAGGAGGGTGAGAATTTTAATTTGTTCTTTATTCTCATCGTCCATAGTTTCCTTAGAAATTCTCAACGCAAAAAGCCGCATTTTCTCTGATACAGTTTCGTATTGCATTTTATGATCGGTGCTATTTAGGTAAGCTCCACCTAAATCTATAGCAAGAGCGAAAGAAATGTCGGCATTTTTCGATTCTATAATTTTTACAATAGCATCAAAAGGTTTGATGCCGATAGCCTTCATTGTTCCTTGCCCAACTGTGATCTCATTTTTTGATGAATTGTATTTTCCATTCCAATCTTTCAATTCGTTTTTTAATGCTTTTTCCAGAATTTTAGAATCTACGAATGGAACATTTATAACCATTGCATTAAATCGCCCCCCCCGAAACGACTCTTTTATCTCTTTTGCAAGAACGCTTTGGCCAAAGGAAACGAAAGAGATTAAGGCGATAAGCGAGGTCAATATTATGCGCATAATGTGAAATTTGAAGTTTTTGTAAAAATAATGAATTCTTAGATAAGCCTTAGGAAAAGAAAATAGTTAATTTTAGACATGCTTTTCAAAGAAGTGGTAGGACAAATAGAAGTCAAAGAACGAATGATTCATGAAATCAGTTCGGATAAAATTAGCCACGCTCAACTTTTTTTAGGACAGACAGGGTATGGTAGTTTTGCTTTAGCGCTCGCTTATATTCAGTATTTGTTTTGTGAAAACAGGCAGGATAAAGATTCTTGTGGTGTTTGCGCAAACTGTCAAAAAAACAATAATTTAGTGCATCCAGATGTTCACTTCGTTTTACCAACGGTACAAGTTATTTCGAAAACGTCTGTCCCGATGTTGAAACAATGGCGCGAAATGGTGGCTAAAACGCCTTATTTTAACCTAAACGATTGGATAAATTTTACAGATGAAAAAGGTCGCCGACCGATAATTGGAACGGAGGAAAGTAAGGAGTTGTTGCATAAGTTGTCGCTTATGTCGTATGAAGGAGGCTATAAAGTTGTCGTAATTTGGATGGCGGAAGAAATGAACCCTTCGTTTGCCAATAAAATTTTAAAAACACTTGAAGAGCCCAGTCCAAATACTTTGTTGATATTGGTTGCAGAAAACGGAGATTATATTTTGCCAACAATACTCTCGAGAACGCAAATTCGAAAAATTCCACGGTTGACATTTTTAGAAGTTGTAGGATACGTGCAAGCAAAAAGCAAATTGCCCCTGCATGAAATTGAGAGTTTGGTGGCGAGAACGGAGGCAGATGTATGTGAAATACATGCACACCTAATACACGCTGACGTTGAATCAGTAAATAGAGAACTCTTCATAGAATTGATGCGCAGTTCTTTTAAGAAAAATGTTGTTGAAATGATGGATTGGGCTGACAAAATAGCTGGAATTGGTCGTGAACAACAGAAAATATTTCTAGAATACGCAATTCACATGTGTCGTCAGAGTATTTTAAAAAACTATACTGACGATCAATTGACGCGTCTTTCAGACGAAGAAGCTGTCTTTTTAAAGAATTTTGCGAAGTTTATTACGGGAAACAATATTGTAGATTTTATGCAAATCTTTAGCGATGCACATTACCATATTGAACGGAACGCAAACCCAAAAATTTTGTTTACATATATTACATTTAGAGCGATGAGGTTTATACATTTTGCTTAGTTTTTTTTTAGAATATTAGGGAAAACATTAGTAAAAAGTATAGTTTACAAGTTCGGTGCGTCTAAAGACAGTACAGATTTAAAATAACATGTAAAAATAATTTTCTTTCAGAACCCTTCTCACACACAACCTTCTATTATCTTTGTTTCTTCTCAAACCAAAACAAAATGAAGGAAAAACGCGACGAACTGATAGAAAGAAGAAAAAATTCTGTTCTAGGTGGTGGTGAAGCT
>JBDNIA010000532.1:0-2297 GCA_041688525.1 Crocinitomicaceae bacterium
ACCAATAATCGTATCCAAAACTCTTGATTTAATTCGCCATTATGGCTCCCGATAACAACGGCTAAAAGAATCAATACTGCAGTATCTGTAAGAATAGTTCCTCCCACGGAAACTGCTACAGCTTGGTTTTTTGAGATACCCAACCTACTAACGATCGGATAAGCAACTAAAGTGTGTGTAGCAAACATGCTTGCCGTCAGAAAACTAGCGTCTGCATCGTACTCTAAAAAATAATAACAAACGGGAAAACCAATAGCAAGGGGAAATATAAACGTCAGTCCACCAAAAACCAGACTTTTGTTTCGGTTGGCTTTAAATCTATTCAAATCTAATTCAAGTCCAGCAATGAACATGATATAAAGTAAACCGATAGTTGAAAAAAGTTCAATTGCAGATGTTTTCTCAAGAATATTAAACCCATAGGGGCCGATAACTACTCCCGAAATTATAAGACCAATAATACTCGGAATGTTTAATCGCCTTAATAAAATGGGAGAAAGTAGAATTATGAAAAGAACCAATGAAAAAATAAGCACGTTATTTTGCAAGGGCAAATGAAACTCTTTGATCAATTCATTCAAAAAATAATTCATGCTTTCGTCCGCTGATTAGAGATACGAAATTAGGCTGAATATCTCCAATAAATGCACGTAAAAAAAAGTTTTTAAACTAAATTTCTTTAGAAATTAACGATTGCTAAATTATCAATTCTCGCAACTTCAGGGCGCTTAATCACACAGCCAATTTTGGTAAATAAAAATTTAGATAATAGACAACAAAATAGACTATTACTTAACAATCAATTGCTTTGTAGCTGAACCTTCAGCAGTGTATATTTTTACTAAATAAACACCTGCAGCAAGTACTGAAACATTCAATTTCGTAGTTGATGAAGTTCCATTTACAGCATTAATTACTTGTCCTGCGATATTCATCAATTCAATTTTCGTAATATCCACTCCATTAGCAAAAACAGTAACTGATTCATTTGCTGGATTCGGATATATGCTAATTGAACGCGCAAAGTTTACTTCATCTAAACCACTAACATCGTTAATACAAAAGTTTTTAATATTTGACGTTCCAAAATTAGCATCTGCTTCTAACAATTCTGCAACGATTACGCTGCTGTATGTAATGTTATAACTTCCATTTCCACCATTTCCTGTTGAGCAGTTTGTTAGACCATCACCATATGAATCCATGATTTTGAAAGAATAGCATCCATAAGGCAAACAGAAATTGCGTGCAATAAATCCCTGTGTATCGTCTGAATAACCAGACTCTGAATACAAGACTGTATTTGTTCCGTCTAACAATTCCCATGACGTTTCAGATGCGAAACAATCTAAATCTAAATTTAAGATTACAGTTTGTCCGTTTATAACGATAGTCAATGCTGAGGTAACTAAATTATTACCTAAATTTTCATCCATTGATGCATTTGGATTTGTTACCTGTGCATTGAACGTGTGATTACCTGCAGCCAACGTCAGGTTCGACAATGTGATAGAAGCCGTTTGGTATTGCGCCAAAGATCCAGTCCAAGAATATGAATTATTATAATTTCCATCTACACCATACGTAATTGTTGCAGACGTCAAAGTCGTTGTTCCCCCATTTGAAATCGTAATTTGCGGAGAAACTATAGCTCCACAGAACGTTCCCGATACCCCTTGCGGATTTGCTAAACCGGCATCATTTACAAAAGGAACGGCTCCAGATGGATCATAGCCATCGATAAATTGATTCCCTACATTGTTTGGATCTAACCAAAACTTCAATTGACTTGTTGAATTACTGCTAGTAGGATTCCAAGAACTTGAAACGCGTCCATAAAAATCTGGAGAAGATAAGTTAGAACAAGAAGCACCTCCACCCCACAACTGGCCAATAATTCTATGATTTTGATCAAAAAGTGGTGAGCCTGAAGAACCACCTTCCGTTGTCGTATTTCGATCCCATTCAACAGTCCATGTAGAGTTTGCTTCAGTTGAACCCATTGACTGCGATATAGATGGTGCTGCATCATCGAAAGATATTTTTTTAATATCTCCAGAAGGATGATGAATGGAAACTGAAGAAGTTGGTATGACACCGCTATTGTCCCATCCTGAAAAATATGGAGTATAAGAAGCTGGAACTGTTCCACCAACCAATGCACCCGTTATTTCAACTAAACAAAAATCAGAAGGTGTTCTACGAGAGCGCAATACAGCTCCAGACAAGGAAACAAACGTAGGATTCGAGCCATTCGCACATGCAGCCGACTGCCAGTTAAAACGGAAAATCCAAGA
>JBDNIA010000533.1:0-4976 GCA_041688525.1 Crocinitomicaceae bacterium
CAATCCTCCAATGACCTATAAATCAATTAAATGCAATGTGGCTTAAAGGGGTAGCCCTATTCTAAGATTGATTTTCCGTTTAAAGTTGAATGCCTTCTTACTCGATTATACCAAGTTTCGATGTATTCAAAAATTTGTAATTCTGCTTCCATTCTTGTTTTGTATTTGTGATGATAAATTAATTCAGTTTTAATTGTTTTGAAAAAACTTTCCGCTACAGCATTGTCCCAACAGTTTCCTTTTCTACTCATACTTTGTTTTACCAAAGGGCTAGCTTTTAAATAATTCGCAAACTCCTTACAAGCGTATTGAATACCTCTGTCAGAATGAAATAAAAGCGGTTCTGTAATACTTCTGTTAATGTTCGCCATTTTCCAAGCTGCAACAACTGTGTCCTTAGCAAACATGGTTTTACTTAAACTCCAACCCACAACAGCTCTATCATACAAATCAATTATTACTGTCAAATATAGCCATCCTTGCCTAGTTTTGATATAAGTAATATCAGATACCCAAACTTCATTTGCTCGGCTTACGGTAAAGTTTTGAGCAAGTAAATTTGGTGCAACAGGATAACGGTGACTGGAATTTGTGGTCACCTTCCATTGCCGTCTGATTTTACTTTGCAAACCTTCTTCTCTCATTAGCTTAGCCACTCTTTTTCTCGAAACCATTAAACCTTCACTCTTTAATTCTTGGTGAATACGAGGACTTCCGTAAATACGATTACAGTTCTCAAATACTCTTTTAATGGCAGTTTTCAAGTTCTTGTTCTCAATATCCCTGCGGCTAACAGGAAACTTTTTCCATCTGTAATAACAACCGCTGTTCATTTTCATAACTCGGCACATCTTCTCAATCGAAAAACAATCCTTGTGGTTCTCAATGAATTTATATTTTTTCAATCGTTCTTGGAAAAGATGCTCACCGCCTTTTTTAAGATGTCACGTTCTTCTGTTAAATCTTTGTTTTCTCTTCGTAAACGTTTTAATTCTTCTCTTTCAGGGTCTAATATTCCTGTAGATTTGCCAACGCCTGGGAAAACTTCGCCTTTTCCCTCTCTGTCGAAATACTCTTTCCTCCATCGATAAAGCAATCCTCCACTGATTCCTAAACTGGTGGCTACATCTTGAATACTGTCTGATTTTTCACTCAAATGAACCGCTTTGAGTTTAAAGTCCTTGCTAAATTTTACTCGTTTTTTCATGTGTTAAAGTTAGTTGTCAAAATCAACTTCAACTATCTTAACTTTTCTCTCTCATTAAAAGTAGCAAGTCCAATTTTATTAGCACATGACTATCATTTCTGACGCCCTCTGCTCGCATAACAATGCCTTAGTAAAGCTTATACGTTGTTTTTCTCGTAAGGTTGCTTTTTTGTTAAGCTTTATTCAGCAATAAAACTGTTCAAATATAGAACCGAGATCTAACTCTGCCCATTTTAAAAAAAGGTTTGACTGTCGTGCCAACTTTAAAAACCGCAAATATAAAACGTACCTAAAAAGAACTTAAACTTAACAAATTACTAGAGATATAATTGAGAATTGTCAATGAAGAATGAGTGAAAACAAGAATTGTCACTTAGAGAAAAGCAAATCTTTCGACGCGTGAAAGGACAAATCGTTTAAAAAGCACAAAATCCAAAATACGATTTAAAAGAGAAGCTTTTTTTATTAGGCCGTCAGTTTTTTCAACATACTTCGGAAAATTAATCCGTGAAATGGCAAGACCAGATACCAATAGATTCTTCCCAGCAAACCTTTTGGCCGGAAAGTTGCAACTTGAATCAGCTTGTCATCTTGCACTTTAAATTCCAACCAAGCTTCTCCTGGTAATTTCATTTCTGCAAAAAGCAACAGACGTCCTTCCTCTTTATTAGCATAAAGAACCCGCCAAAAATCAAGAGCGTCACCGACACGTATAGTTGATGTGTTTGTTCGGCCACGTCGAAGACCAACGCCACCAACCATTTTATCCATTAATCCTCTGATTTTCCATAAATAATTAACTGCATACCAACCATTTTCACCACCAATTTTCCAAATTTTCTTGATACAATCCTCTCTTGAAGTAAATCCTTTTTGCCGAACATCTTTGAAACATCCAAACGAAGGAACATTAATGAAATCCGAGATGGAAAAGTTCATAACGCCACTAATTTGAGCGTCCTTCCAACTAGAAACAATAGTATCCGTTTCTATTTTCATAAATGCTTTCTTCAAGGCCTCTCTATAAGAAATTGGCTGAATGTCGAGTATCTTGTTAATGTCAAGATTACGACAAACTACCTCTACTTTCATGCTATTGACCAAAGCAACAGCCAAATTATAAGAAGTTGAAGTGACAAAATACAACCAATATGAAGACAATCTTGGCGTCATTACAGGTACGGTCCAAATCTTTCGCTTGAGTCCACGTTCTACTGCAAATTCAAGCAACATTTCTCTGTAGGTAAAGATATCGGGACCACCAATATCAAAATTTTTATTGTATATTTTCTCTTCTCCAATTGCAGAAGTCAAAAAGGAAATGACATCTGTAACACCAATAGGTTGACATTTGGTGTTTAGCCATTTTGGCGTAATCATTATTGGTAATTTTTCTACTAAATCACGAATTATTTCAAAAGATGCGCTGCCAGAACCTATAATAATTCCAGCACGCAAAGTGGTTAAAGCGTATTGACCTTTTTCGAGTTCTAATTCAACATTTTTACGCGATTTTAAATGTTTCGAGAGGTCTCTTTCATTGATTATCCCACTCAAATAAATGACTTGTTTCACATTCGTATTCTTCAAGCTTTGTCGGAAGTTTATTGCCGACAACAACTCCAAATCCTGATATTCTTTGGAAGATGACATGGAGTGCACCAAATAAAAAGCAATGTCGATTTCTTGTGGAATGATGGACAGCGATTCTAAATCCAATAAATCTAATTGCAAAACTTCAATATGTTCTTTCAACGATTCCGGAGGGAAAAACCGCCCAGGATCTCGTACAGCGCAATATACGTTATGACCATTTTGAACCAAAAAAGGAAGTAAGCGTTTGCCAATATAACCCGTTGCTCCTGTTAAAAGAATGTTCATATTATTACTTTGATTATTATGACTTGAAGGCAGACCCTCCTTAAAATAACACGAGTATACAGAATAAGTTTGAACCAAACAATTACTTCATTGTACAGGCTTCCAGAAAATATCCGATATGAAAACTCTTTTAACTTTTTTTTTTTACATTTTTGTACGCAACCACCAATGCACAATCTCTTTCTGGAAACATGAATACGGTCTTTGAGGGGAAAAAAGTAGTCATGAAATACGGGAACGTTGATATTTACAGAGGTGAAGAGTTGATAAAAAGTGTGCTAACCGATGAATTGGGGAATTTTAAAATAAAATTGGACACTGGAACTTACCGTTGCGTTATGCACTATGATGGCTACACTTCCGTTGCGAAAACGATAGTAATTCGAGGCGATGAAGTTGATGACTTTAAAGTTAAAGAATCTACCGTTGGAAGTGCCAAAATGAAAAGAGACCGAGCAAAAAGTGACAAATACTATTCTGAAAGATCGGCGTCTGTCGAGAAAACCGATTTAGTTTCAGGCATGTCCGAAATAGGTGAAAAATATGCTGACTTCAAAGCAACTGATAAAAAATATGGACCACTTACCGCTGGAGAAGTCAATGACTTTGCTAAATGGGCACTTTGGAATGAATACGCTGAAAATGAGTTCGTAGCTACGGTGAATGCTTGGAATCTTTTTCCTCGCGGACGTTACACCGTGCAATTGCAAAACCAATATGGAATTCCTATTGCCGATGCAATTGTACGACTCATAAATGATGGGAAAAGTATCTTTGAGACACGCAGCGACAATACAGGTAAAGCAGAATTATGGTTGACCATAAAAAATGAAAACCCAGAAGTCAAAGGAAAATTGAAAATTGAAATAGAGAAAAACGGCAAGAAAGAGCGAATTGACAGAATTAATCTTTTTGAAGAGGGAATCAATCATGCAACTTTGAAAATTGATTGCGAACAGTCACAAGAGGTAGACATTGCTTTTGTTTTTGATGCAACCGGTTCGATGGACGATGAATTGCGCTTTTTACAAAATGAAATCAAGCAAATTATTTTTGACTCCAAAAAAGTAGACGACGCACTTTCTTTCCGCTTCGCCAATGTTTTCTATAGAGATAACCACGACGAATATTTGACTAAAACAATGCCTTTCACTCGTGTTTTGACAGAAACAAATTCTTATATCGACGAACAAAGTGCAAAAGGTGGTGGCGACATGCCTGAAGCTGTTGAAACTGCATTGGAAATCGCATTAAACGACTTAGAATGGAGCGAAAAAGCTCGAACGCGCTTGCTTTTTTTAATGCTCGACGCACCACCACATAACACACCCGAAGTTCGAGAAAAATTAGAGAAATTGATTCGATTAGCCGCAAAAAAAGGAGTTCGAATCATTCCAGTTGGAGCAAGTGGAATGGACAAAAACACAGAATATCTGATGCGCATAATAGCTTTAGGAACAAATGGAACTTATACTTTCTTAACCAGTCACAGTGGAGTTGGCAGTTCTCACATGGCACCAACTACCGACAAATTTGAAGTAGAAACCTTAAAGCAATTGATGGTACGTTTAATCAAAAGTTACACCTTCATGCCGGATTGTCAATCACAAATTCATGACCCAGAATTACCTTATCCAGATTCTTTAGTTCAATATCCGCAAGCAGATACCTTAACAAATACAACGCAAGCTGACAGCGCGAATATAAGGCCGGTTCTTCGTGACAACCTCAAAATAAATTGGAGCTATTATCCAAACCCAACAAACGGTCTCTTAAACATCAAAGTCAATCGTGATGTAGAGGCATTATATTTTACAGACATTATGGGAAAACAATTAATGGTTATCACAGATTTATACAAAGACCGCACAAAACAAATTGACTTGTC
>JBDNIA010000078.1:0-2233 GCA_041688525.1 Crocinitomicaceae bacterium
AACAACTAACCAGGCAGGAAGTACGCAAGTACTTCTTATGCCAAAGTTAAAGTATCGCTTTAGAGTGACCTTGTTAGGATTTGGAGTAGCAGCAGCAACAGAACTAACAAAACAAGTTCAGGATATTACTAGACCTAAAGTGTCGTTTGAAGAAATGACACTTGATGTTTACAACAGTAAGGTAAAACTTGCCGGTAAGCATACACTAGAAAATGTTACACTAACATTGCGTGACGATGCTAGCGGACAAGTTCAAAAGTTAGTTGGACAGCAAATCCAGAAGCAATACGACTTTATGGAACAAGCATCAGCTCGTTCAGGTATTGACTATAAGTTCACACTACGTATGGAAGTGTTAGACGGTGGTAACGGTGCTTTGGTTCCAGAAACACTAGAAACATTTGAACTATACGGTTGCTATGTGCAGAACGTAGACTACGGCGATAACAACTATGCCACTAACGAACATATGACAGTTGCACTAGCAATTGCCTATGACAACTTAGTACAGTTTGCAGCAGGTGCAGCAGCAGTAAGTCCAATTGGTGGTATTGGTGCAGCAGTTGGTCGTACAATCGGCGAAGCAGTAACAGGTGCTTCTACAAACCAAGGCTAATTGACCTTATAACAAAAAGAGCTCGATTTTATCGGGCTTTTTTTGTGACATAAATATTAATATGGCAAATAAATTCACAAGATTTCTAACAGGTGTCTCAGAGGGGATATTTAATCCTAAGGGACAGCAAGCGAACTGGCAACATGCTACTCGTTTATTCATTGACGACTCGTTTAGATTATCGCCACGTACAAAATTCTTGTACTATGTGAGTTTTGAGCTTAATAAACATGCAATTAGATCACCATCTTTTACCAACAACCATAGCCAAGAAGTTGGATTGCTTGTAAAAACTGCTGAACTTCCTAAATTTAGTTTCGATACAGTGACTAAAAATCAGTATAATCGAAAAAAAGTAATTTATAAAAACATCAATTACGACCCTGTTAGTATTACTCTACATGATGATAGTGCAGGTATTGTAAGCGCCTTGTGGGCAATTTACTATGGCTACTATGTTGCAGATAGATTAAACCCCGATGCTGCATATAGTGCTACTCATTTAAGGCCAACGAAAACAAATTTAGATAACTTTAGATACGGATTAGATAACAGTATCTCTGATCCATTTTTTAAATCAGTAAGCATTTACACAATGAGTAGAAAAAGATTTATAGGATATACACTGGTAAATCCAAAAATTAAATCTTGGTCTCACGGTAATATGGATTATTCAGCAAGTGAGTTTAATGAAAGTGCTATGCAATTAGAATACGAAGCTGTGAAGTATTCTGCAGGCAACGTGGCTTACAATAATCCTAAGGGATTTGCGAATTTGCATTACGATACTGTGCCAAGTCCTATATCAGTAGCAGGTGGCGGAGTAGCTACTCTTGCCGGCGAAGGCGGAGTATTAGATGGATTAGAAAGTGTATTTGGCGCAATTAACTCAGGCGCAACCTTTGATAGTTTTGGCGGATTTCTCGGAACTGCAATAGGTGCAATTAATACCTATAAGAATGTCAAAGGCCTATCAAAAGATCAAATAAAATCGGAAGCAATTAACATTTTAACAAATCCTAGAAATATATCATCAGCAGTTTCGACAGTGGGCGGCATAGTAGGAGCAGTGTTTCCGAAGAGTGCAACTACTGCTCCGACAACAGAAGCTACGCAGAAAGCATTAATTAACAGCAATAGAGGTTAAGATGGCAACCAATTTACCTTCACAAATTATTACAGATAGTGCAGCTGGTACTAAACTGTATTTCGATCGATACGGTGAAGCCCCGTTAGAATTTGCAGCTAACGATGTTACTTTGGCTGTAAGTTTTTTAAAAAAAGGTGGGTTTGACGATGATGCTGCACAAACTGTAGCAATGACATTGTTAAGACAAGCAAAGATTGACTCAGTACCTATAGCACAACTAATGGATACACTGTCAATCTTTAATTTGGCCCAATTAAATCAGTTAGTTGGCGAAATTTTAAATAATAATCGTGTATCAACATCGTTGTTAGGATTTAGAACGGCCGAAGTTAAACCAAATCAGATTAGGAATATTGCAGCATAATGGCAAAATTTGCACAAGGTCGATTTGAAGTAAAAAATCCTGACAAATATGTTGGCAAAAAAATGCCTATGGCTCGCAGCAGTTGGGAATTTGTTTTTATGAA
>JBDNIA010000534.1:0-4535 GCA_041688525.1 Crocinitomicaceae bacterium
GCCCGCAGTAGCGGTAGCAATATTTCCTGCTAAATTTTGCACACCTTGAATAGCTCTGTCGCCATTCCAATTTGAACATGTTGCTTTATTACCAATATGATATTCAATTACATTCGTTCCTTCATAAAATAAAAAGGCTATGTATGAACAAGAAGAGGTACAACTGAAAGCAGTAACTCCTTTATACAAAACAGCAAAAATTCGATTCGGTGCTGTACCAATTGTTTGGTATTGTATAGGACCAGAACTTGAGTTTGCTGGATTCATATCTTGATATATTCCCATTGCAGAGTTGCTTGCTCCAGCTAATGATGCAGTAGGAATTGATGCACCAGCTGGCAAGCTCCAAGGACAATAACCTCCAGCGTTAGATAATTTAAATGAAACTAAACCATTTGATCCAATCACACATTGGGTATAATTTATACCGTAATAACTAAAAGTGAACCCAATGGGCACAGCCGCACTCCAACTATCATCTGAAAGAGATACGGATGAAGGAGAAGGCAGATTTAGCACTCCGCTGCCGCCAACTGCGATGCAATTAGTAATACTTATGGATTGATTTTGACATACCGTTGTATCAGTTCCTAGGCAAACTGTTACTGGCGGAAGTTGAGTCAAGCCAGTAAATGTTAACAAAGTAACAAAGATTGCAAGTAGAGTAATATTCTTTGATTTCATAATTTTATTGTTGTTAGATGCAAATATGACGAAATAATTTGTCTGTGGTTGTCTAACTTAATAAAATAAAAAGATAATTGTTAAGAAATCTGAATACTAAATATTAGTACATTTACCGCGTCGATTTTAAAATCTAAATAAAGATGAGTAAGTACCAAGCACAGGTTGATGCTTTTATGGAAAAAGTAAAAGCAAAAAATGGTCATGAAACGGAATTTTTGCAAGCTGTTCACGAAGTTGCAGAAGCAGTAATTCCTTTCATCGAAGATAATCCAAAATACAAAAAAGAAAATATTCTTGAAAGAATTGTTGAACCAGAAAGGACTATTATGTTCAAAGTTCCATGGATGGACGATGCGGGAAATTTTCAAGTAAACCGCGGTTACCGTGTAGAGTTTAATTCTGCTATCGGTCCCTATAAGGGAGGTTTGCGTTTTCACCCTTCAGTAAATTTGTCCATCCTAAAGTTCTTAGGGTTTGAGCAAATCTTCAAAAATTCTTTAACTACATTGCCAATGGGCGGTGGTAAAGGAGGTTCTGATTTTGATCCAAAAGGAAAATCAGATAACGAAGTAATGAAATTTTGTCAATCATTTATGACAGAACTCTCTCGTCATATTGGAGCGAATACAGATGTACCCGCAGGTGATATCGGAGTTGGTGGACGCGAAATTGGTTATATGTTCGGTCAGTATAAACGGATCAGAAATGAATTCGTTGGTGTTTTGACCGGTAAAGCGAGAAACTGGGGTGGATCTTTGATTCGACCAGAAGCTACAGGTTATGGAACTGTATATTTTGCTAAAGAAATGTTGAAAACCAAAAACGACTCTCTTAAAGGGAAAGTTGTTGCAATTTCAGGTTCAGGAAATGTTGCACAGTACGCTTGTGAAAAAGCTACTGAGTTTGGAGGCAAAGTTGTTACAATGTCAGATTCTTCTGGATATATTTATGACGAAGCAGGTATAGATGCTGAAAAATTAGCATTTGTAATGGAGATTAAAAACGTAAAACGCGGTCGTATTGAAGAGTACGTTGAAAAATACTCATCTGCGAAGTTTTTTGAAGGTAAACGTCCTTGGGAACAAAAAGTTGATATTGCATTGCCATGTGCTACACAAAACGAATTGAATGGTGACGAAGCTAAGGCTTTGTTGGCAAACGGAGTAATTTGTGTTGCAGAAGGAGCAAACATGCCATCTACACCAGAAGCAATTGAAGCTTTCCAAAAAGCAGGAGTTTTGTTTGCACCAGGAAAAGCATCTAACGCCGGTGGTGTTGCGACTTCAGGTTTGGAAATGTCTCAAAACTCTTTACGTTTGTCGTGGACTGCTGAGGAAGTTGATGAGAAATTGCATAGCATTATGATTTCTATTCACGAGGCATGTGTTGCTTACGGAAAGGATGAAAATGGAAATGTAGATTACGTTAAAGGTGCGAATGTCGCAGGTTTTGTAAAAGTTGCAGACTCGATGATAGATCAAGGTTTGGTTTAATCAATCTAAAGTTAATAGTAAAACCGTTTTTCTTTGGAGAAACGGTTTTTTTTTATGTCGACTTTTGAAGTCTAATTCTAATATTAAAAGTAGCTTTGCTCTCGTAAAACTCGATAATGAAAACAGCTCACAAAAGACAAATTCAATACGACAGAACAGGTTTCGAAGATAATGAATTGTTGGACATATACAAACAAATTGTAATGCCAAGATTGATTGAAGAGAAAATGCTTATTCTTCTTCGTCAAGGTAAAATTTCAAAGTGGTTTTCGGGTTGGGGACAAGAGGGAGTTTCTGTTGGAACGGCTTATGCAATGGACAAAGAAGAGTATATTTTGCCCATGCATCGCAACCTCGGAATTTTTACGAGTAGAGGGATTCCTTTATATAGATTGTTTGCTCAATTTCAAGGGAAAGCTTCGGGATTTACGAAAGGTCGTGACCGCTCTTTTCACTTTGGAACAAATGAGCACAAGATAGTTGGTATGATTTCTCACCTCGGACCTCAATTGGGTATCGCAGATGGAATCGCTTTAGCATATAAAGTTCGTAAGGAAAAGAAAGTAACTGTAGTTTTTACAGGAGATGGCGGTGCATCAGAAGGAGATTTTCATGAGTCTTTAAATGTCGCCTCTGTTTGGGATTTACCGGTGATTTTTGCCGTTGAAAATAACCAATGGGGATTGTCAACACCGAGTAAAGAGCAATTTCGTTGTAAACAATTCATTGATAAAGGCATCGGTTACGGAATGCACGCTGAAAGAGTGGATGGAAATAATATTTTGGATGTAATTAATACTGTTCGTCGATTAGCAGAAGATATTCGCGAAAACTCTAAACCTGTGTTATTGGAGTTTTTGACTTTCCGAATGAGAGGTCACGAAGAAGCTTCAGGGACAAAATATTATCCAGAAGGATTGCAAGATCATTGGGCAAAATTTGATCCAGTAACCAATTTCACTTCCTTCTTGGAAGAAATTGGTGTGCTTACTCTAGAATTAAAAAATACTATTCAAGAGGATTACAAAAAAGAAATTCAAAGTGCTTTTGATAAAGCGAATGCAGAACCTCTAATAATTCCAAATACTGAAGAGGAAATTACTGATTTATTTGCACCAACTCATTTCAAAGTCAAAAATGCTTCTGGAACAAAACGAGAAATGCGATTTATTGACGCTATTCAAGATGGTTTGAGATCAAGTATGCGGAATTATCCAGAGTTGATTATAATGGGCCAAGATGTTGCTGACTACGGAGGTGTTTTTAAAGTGACGGAAGGATTCATGGAAGAGTTTGGTAAAGACCGAGTTCGAAATACACCTATTTGTGAATCGGCAATTGTTGGCGCTGGTTTAGGCTTGTCAATTGCAGGAATGAAGGCAGTAGTCGAAATGCAATTTGCAGATTTCGTAACCTGTGGATTTAATCAAATTGTAAATAATTTGGCGAAGATTCACTGGCGTTGGGGACAAAATGCAGATGTTGTTGTTCGAATGCCTACGGGCGCAGGTTCTGCTGCAGGTCCGTTCCACTCGCAGAGTAACGAAGCCTGGTTTTTCCATACGCCTGGTTTGAAAGTTGTCTATCCTTCTTCGCCTTCAGAGGCAAAAGGATTATTGATGGCATCTATTGCAGATCCCAATCCAGTTTTGTTCTTCGAGCATAAAAACTTATACAGGAGTATTAAAGAAGATGTTTACGAAGATGATTTTACAATTGAAATTGGAAAAGCAGCAGTTAAATCCGAAGGTGAAAAGTTGTCAATAATTACCTATGGTTTTGGCGTGCAATGGGCAAAAGACTTGTTGGAATATTATCCTGAAAATACAATCGAAATAGTCGATTTAAGAACCTTACTTCCTTTGGACACGGAAACTATTTATGCGTCTGTGCGCAAAACGGGTCGTGCTTTGATTTTACACGAAGACTGTTTGACAGGTGGAATAGGTGGTGAAATAACAGCTTTATTGAATGAAAATTGTTTTGAAGTATTGGATGCGCCAGTAAGAAGATTGGCTTCACTTGATACCCCTGTTCCTTTCGCCGCAGATTTGGAAGCTAATTTTTTACCAAAAAATAAGTTGAAAGATGCAATCGATGCATTATTGAAATATTAATAGGAATGAGAATAAATTAAAAAGTCTGCATTCTATTAGAATGCAGACTTTTTAATTTTATGGTAATTAGTCTCTTATTACAGTATAACCCACATATTTTTTAGAATCGAAAACAAATTTTGAATCTTCAATGGATGGATTTATAGTAAACTTCGACAAGTTATATGTCATAACGGTTCCGTCTTTCGTTTTCATAATAGCTTTTTCTAACTCATTGTCGGCCTTGGAAATATATAGA
>JBDNIA010000079.1:0-1456 GCA_041688525.1 Crocinitomicaceae bacterium
AAAAGCGTATATCGATGAAATAAAGGCAATTACTGTTAGTGTGTTTTTTTTCATTTCTAAAAAAGGTCTGTTTGTGATGTGCACAAATTTAACTAATAATTCAATTTGTAACAGAACAATCTATCTTTTGCGCTGTTCATTCTTTGTTTTCCTTATTTTTGCACTTTCATTCATCTACCCATTTAACGAAAATATGTTCAAAAACGTTGGCGAAAGTCAATTTAAAAAATATACGATAGTTAGTATAATTTTGCTCGTTTTATTGACGGGCTTTTTCATAGTAGGGTCTACCAAGATGAAGGTTGATTATGACTTTGAAAAATTTTTCCCAATCAGTGATAAGGAAACGGACTTTTTTAATGAGTATCGTCTAAAATTTGAATCAGACAATGATTTTTTGTTAATTGCTATTGAAAATAATCCAACTGTTTTTGACCTAGGTTTTCTTAAGAAAGTCAAAAATTTTCAAAATGAAGTAAATAAGCTCAGCACTGTGGTTTTTTCGCGGAGCATTGTTTCGGAAAAAGAGCTTTATATTTTTCCTGGAGGAGGAGGAACGGCGTCTAGACCTTACATCAACTTCGAAAAAGATAGGCTTAAAAAAGATGAACAGGACTTGATGGAAAACGTTGAAATGGTCAATACCCTGGTTGCCAAAGACAAAAAATCTATGTGCGTATTTGTTCGTCACGAGGATTTTCTATCCAAAAAAAAGAGCGATCAGTTGATTGAAGATGTCAACGAACTTTTGAGCAAATACAAATTTGACAAAGTTAGAACGGCTGGCAGAACCGTAGGACAAAAATTCTATATCGAAACGATGTCCTTCGAAATGATACTTTTTGTAAGCCTCAGTTTCGTATTGATTCTTTTCTTCTTGTACATTGCTTTTCGATCAGTTTGGGGACTGCTTATGCCTCAATTAGTGATTTTTGGCACAGTGATTTGGGTAGTAGGATTTATAGGTTGGTACGGAGAACCTGTGAGCATTGTCATGTCCGTTTTACCGTCCATTATTTTCGTGGTTGCTATGTCGGATGTGATTCATGTCATGTCGCGCTATTTAGATGCTTTCAGAACAGGAATAGGCAAATTCGAGAGCATTAAACTTACGATTCGCGAGGTGGGAATGGCAACTTTCCTGACTTCTCTTACTACTGCGATAGGATTTTTCTCACTGTATTTTGTAAATGTGCAGCCCATACAAGTGTTTGGGCTTATTGCCGGAACGGGCGTTATGATTGCCTTTGTTTTGACTTTCGTCTTGTTGCCTATTATTATCTATTATTTCCCTGATCCTAAATATATTCGCGAATCTTCTGAAGATCCATTTTGGAAAAAGCGCTTGTCTAAATGGTTTATTTGGGTGACGAGAAATGGCAAGCTTATCATCACAATCAGCGTCGTATTTATTGTTTTGTCTGTTATTGGTGGATTAAGAATGCAAACTAATAAT
>JBDNIA010000535.1:0-10029 GCA_041688525.1 Crocinitomicaceae bacterium
CAAAACCGTATATTTAATTGATTATCAGCTAAATATACGAACTATTGATCGATTTTAAGATAATTAATTAATTGAAAATCAAATAGTTATAAACTATTTGATTGTTGATAAAGTGGTACTATTTTAAATGCGTTTGCCCTGGTATTTTGTCCTCCTTGCTTGGAAATTTCAAATAAATCCCCAATTGTAACTTTCAATATTTGTTGAATTTGAAATAACCGAGTGAGACTCAGTTTTGTTTTTCTTTTTTCAATCTTGTAGTAGGCTGCTGTACTTATTTTGAGTTCATCAGCCATTATTTCCAGTGTATATCCTTTTTCGGTTCTTTTTTGAATAATTTTGTATACAACAGCATCTGCCATTTTCATTGGTAAGTGCTTCATAGGTCTTACTTAAATTAGTAGTATGCATTTAAAATTAAAATTACTTTTTGTTAAGTATTTTACCTGATGTCTGTGATTTGATTTTATTGTACTGATAATAAAGATGTTAATTTTTTTGTAAATATTTAGAATTGATTCCAACCAATCCTATTTATGGGTTGAATTTTTGCTAAAAAGTAAAAAATAGAATTCAAAAAAGTAAATATTTCGTTTGGAAAAGTAAAAAGGGCTTCTTTAAGTAAGCCCTATCTTTGGATTCTCAGCAATGAAAAAATGGTATTTGTTGAAATATAAAAGGAAACACGGTAATGCTTCCTTTTATAGACGCAAAAAAGTCTGTTTGCCGACAAGATTGTTCTGCGCAACCGCTACCTTGTAGAAAGCCCGAAATACAATGTAAAGGCAAGAAAAATTATGAGGGCATTATTTATTTTAAAAACTATATTTTTATGAAAAAGTTAATTTATGGAGGAATTATCCTAGCTATTTTAGGAACAAGCTTCTTTAGTTGTGAGAAAAAGAATGTTAAAGAATCAGATGAAACTACTGCTTCAGTTATTGATTCTCAATACGATGAAAATGGAGCTGCCGTTAATAAAGATTGTGAAGAGTGTTGGGCGCTGACTACGCTTATTATTACTATTATAGCGCCTGATGCTTTGCATCGTGGCACCTCGAGTAGACCAAGAGATCAGGTCAATTGTGGTTGTACACAATGCTTTGGAATGTGTTGGAGAGATAATAATACAGCCCCATATACTAACTCCAATGGTGATGGGTTGGGAGAAATTGCGATAAGCGAAATAGTTGATGGTTGGGCTACAATTTATTTTCTTAATGGACTGCCTTCTAATTTTGAAACTGAGTTTGGAATTGATGATCCATATGATATTGAATTAGATGATAATTCAATATTAACGTTGAAAACAGGTGAATATAAGGCAGTAGAGTCTAATGGCGTTATAAACCCCGAAGGAGAAAATCTACAAGTGTATGGTTATGTGCGTGTAGAAGCTGTAAATTAGCAGTAAATAAAGTAATAATTTTGGCAGGGACAGGCTTCCTGCCAAATTTTTGAAAAGGTATATGAAGTTATTATGTAATTTTTTTCTGATTTTTTTATTCTTTCAGATGTCACTTGTCAGTTGTGGTCTTGTGGTTTACAAAGTTGTTTACAAGGCTAAGATTATACCGAAATACACTTCGGAAAAGAAGATTAATAAATTTTTTAAAAAACAGGCGGCTACTCAGGATAATTTAGTTTTTTTATCTGACTCTGCTTTTGTGCAAAAAATTGAGGAGCCGGGCTGGGGTTTTGAAGGATGGAAATTGTATAATGATATTGGGCAAAGATTAAGAATGGAGATTGATAGTTTAGCTTGCTTTGGCAATGTTGAAGGATTTTTTAGAGATTTTAAAATTGAAAATACGCTAAGTGATTCCAGTCAAAACCTCTCTCTAGAATTTTTCAATAATCAAAAATTACAGAATTCATCATTAAGCAGTCAATTGGACCATAACTCTGATTATAAATATGATTACACTCTTGTACTTTATTGGTCAAAATGGCGAGGTCGTTTTAGTGAGAGAATATTGGATCTAGAAAAGTTATTTGTTCTAAACAACCCAGAACTCCGTATTCGGGTCATTAAAGTAAACATGGATTTTAGAGATGATATGAAAGATACTTGGATAGACAAAATGGATATCTGGAGTAGGGAGGTAACGAGAAAAAAGAATGATAAGGATGAGGCTAATGGGTTGAACTAAAAAGTAAATAATAACATTATAAAACATATTTTAGGAAATGATGGAGTTTACTTCATCATTTTTTTGTTTAAATTTATTCTCACCATGAAAAAATTTTTCGCCATTCTTCTGGTATCCCTGCTGACATCATGTATCTCAGGCATGAATGCAGTGGAGATAATACAGATTTTAAACTTGAAAGAACCGAATAATGAAACACCTGAGGAAATTTCCAAATTTTTAAAGACAAAGAAATACGCGTTTGACGAGTCGGTTTTGTTGATTGATTCATTAAATCATCTGCAAGAATCAAGTGAATATCTCTTCGCTCAAAATGACAAAGGTGTTGCTGCCATTCAATTAAGAATATTTGATTCAACGGGTAGTTACTGTACCTCCTTTTCCACTTGTCACGGTGACTTTCATCACAAAAAAGCAGTTTCTGAAATTCCGATTCGAAAAAACTCACAACAGGAATACATCAATAATTCATTGAGTTTACAAAAAGAGCTCATCCTATTTGATCTCAATTTCGCCCAAAAACAGAGCTTTTCAACTATTGCCAAAAACTACAAATACACAATTGTAGTTTATTATACAATCTGGACTAATCACTTTTCTGAGAAAGTTTTGAAAGAACTAAGTAAGTTCAAGAAGAAACACCCGAATGAGGTATATTTAATTTTAGCCAATTCGGCAATGGATAAGACAAGTAAGAATTAAATCTCAATATTGATTATTTTTGTACAAAAGGCCGTGAATTAATTATTGATTTCGCACATTTATAAATTAAGGTGTAAAACAGCCTTGGTGAGCGCGGTTTTTCTGTAAATAATTTCTTCTCAACAAATCAATGTGAAAAAATACTACTTTTTTCATCTATGCTCTTGGTTTCTAAAATTAATCTCCTATCTTTGCACCCCTAAAAGAGTGTTTTGGGGTGTTTTATTATTAATTAAAGTTAACGTTTTTACAGTATGCCAACGATTCAACAGTTAGTGCGAAAAGGCAGAACAGCAGTGGTTAAAAAGAGCAAGTCAGCAGCACTTGATTCTTGTCCACAGCGTAAAGGGGTATGTGTGCGTGTGTACACCACTACTCCTAAGAAACCAAACTCTGCTATGCGTAAGGTAGCAAGGGTGCGTTTGACCAATGGTAAAGAGGTCAATGCATATATTGGTGGTGAAGGTCACAATTTACAAGAACACTCGCTGGTGTTAGTGCGTGGTGGAAGAGTTAAAGATCTTCCAGGTGTACGTTACCACATCGTGCGTGGAGCAGAAGATACTGCTGGTGTTGAGGGAAGAACTCAACGTCGTTCTAAGTATGGAACAAAAAGACCTAAGTCCAGATAATATTTAAAGGTTTACAGAAATGAGAAGAAGAAAAGCCAAAAAGATTGCCATCCTTCCGGATCCAAGATTCAAGGAAGAAATGGTAACGAAGTTTGTAAATAACTTGATGTTAGACGGAAAGAAAAGTTTAGCGTTCAAGATTTTTTACGATGCGATTGATATCGTAGATGGAAAAATCGAAGACCAAGAAGGTTTAGATGTATGGAAAAAAGGATTGGAAAATATTACACCGTCAGTTGAGGTTCGTTCTCGTCGTGTTGGTGGAGCTACTTTCCAAATACCAACTCCAGTTCGTGAAGGTAGAAAACAGTCACTTGGAATGAAGTGGATGATTGGATACGCTCGAAAAAGAAATGAAAAAACAATGGCTCAACGTTTAGCTGCAGAAATCATCGCATCTTCGAAAGAAGAAGGAGCGGCTTTCAAAAAGAAAGAAGATACATTGCGTATGGCTGAAGCTAATAAAGCATTCTCACATTTTAGATTTTAATTAGAAATGGCAAGAGATTTAAAATACACAAGAAACATTGGTATTGCGGCCCACATTGATGCCGGTAAGACAACAACTACTGAGCGTATCCTCTATTATGGTGGTGTAAACCATAAAATAGGCGAGGTTCACGATGGTGGAGCAACTATGGACTGGATGGAGCAAGAGCAAGAACGTGGTATTACCATTACATCTGCTGCAACTACGCTTACATGGAAATACCGTGAACAAGATTATCACGTAAATATTATTGATACACCAGGACACGTTGACTTTACAGTTGAGGTAAATCGTTCGTTACGCGTATTGGATGGTTTGGTTTTTTTGTTTTCAGCAGTTGATGGTGTTGAGCCACAATCTGAAACAAATTGGAGATTGGCAAACAACTATAACGTTCCAAGAATTGGTTTCGTTAATAAAATGGACCGTCAAGGTGCAGATTTCTTGAACGTGTGTAAGCAAGTGAAGGAAATGTTGGGAAGCCACGCACTACCATTGCAAATTAACATTGGCGCTGAGGATGATTTCAAAGGTGTTGTTGATTTGATTAATTTTCGTGGAATAACATGGAATGAGGAAGATATGGGAATGACTTTCCAAGAGATTCCAATACCAGAAGATGTAATTGAAGAAGCTAAAATGTTGCGAGAGCAATTATTGGAAGCAGTTGCTGAGTTTGATGATACTTTGATGGAAAAGTATTTTGAAGATCCAGAATCTTTGACTGAAAGAGAAATTCTAGATGCATTGAGAGCTGCAACTATTGCTGGAAAAGTTGTTCCAATGATGTGTGGCACTGCCTTTAAAAACAAAGGTGTTCAAGCGATGTTGGATATGGTTATGGAAATTTTACCTTCTCCAATGGATGTAGGTTCAATTGACGGAATCGATCCAAAAACAGATTTACCAACTTCTCGTAAGCCTTCGGTTACAGAGCCATTTGCAGGTTTAGCGTTTAAAATTGCAACCGATCCTTTCGTTGGTCGTTTATGTTTCGTTCGTGCTTATTCAGGTGTTTTACCAGCAGGATCTTACGTTTACAATACACGTTCAAACAATAAAGAACGTATTTCTCGTATCTTTCAGATGCACGCAAATAAACAAAATCAAATTGATGAGTTAGGAGCTGGAGATATTGGTGCAGTTGTTGGATTTAAAGACATTCGAACAGGAGATACACTTTGCGCTGAAAATGCACATATCGTTTTGGAATCTATGGATTTCCCAGATCCAGTTATCGGAATTTCTATTGAGCCAAAAACTCAAGCGGATCAAGATAAACTAGGTGTAGGTCTTGGCAAGTTGGCTGAAGAAGATCCAACTTTCCAGGTTCATACAGATCAAGAGTCAGGTCAAACAATCATCTCAGGAATGGGTGAATTGCACTTAGAAATTATAATCGACCGTTTGCGTCGTGAATTTAAAGTGGAAGTGAACCAAGGTGAACCTCAAGTTACTTACCGTGAAAATTTGACGATAACAGTTGACCACCGAGAAGTTTATAAAAAACAATCAGGTGGTCGTGGTAAATTTGCCGACATAGTTGTTAAAATTGAGCCTCAAGATGACCCTGAAAAAACAGGATTGGAATTTATTACTACTATTAAAGGTGGTACAATTCCTCGAGAGTTTATTCCTTCAGTTGAAAAAGGATTCAAGGAGTCTATGAAAAACGGAGTTTTAGCTGGGTTCCCTGTTGAAGCAATGAAAGTAACACTATCAGATGGATCTTTTCATGCCGTGGATTCGGATGCCTTATCATTTGAGATTTGTGCGAAAATGGCATATAGAAGTGCCATGAAGAAAGCATCTCCAATCTTATTGGAGCCTATCATGAAAATGGAAGTTATTACGCCTGAAGTAAATATGGGTGATATCGTTGGTGACCTTAACCGTCGTCGTGGATTGATGAAAGGTATGGATGATAAGAATGGATCAAAAGTATTGAAAGCTGATGTTCCTCTTTCAGAGATGTTTGGTTATGTAACTCAGTTACGTACAATTTCATCTGGACGAGCAACATCGTCAATGGAATTCTCTCACTACGCAGAAGCACCTAAGAGTGTTGCTGAAGCGGTAGTTGCAAAAATGAATGGAAAAGTTACCGCTTAATTTTAAGAAATGAGCCAGAAAATTAGAATCAAATTAAAGTCGTATGACCACAATTTAGTGGACAAATCGGCAGAGAAAATTGTTAAAACTGTAAAAGCTACAGGTGCCGTGGTTAGTGGACCAATTCCATTGCCAACGCACAAGAGAATTTACACAGTATTGAGATCTCCACACGTAAACAAAAAGGCGCGTGAGCAATTCGAACTTTGCGCTTACAAGCGTTTGTTAGATATCTACTCATCTTCAGCGAAGACAGTAGATGCGCTTATGCGTTTAGAGTTGCCGAGTGGGGTTGACGTAGAGATAAAAGTTTAAGTAAGTTTAATAATTAATAAATAAAGTATGCCAGGAATTATAGGTCGAAAAATCGGCATGACTAGCATCTACAGTGCCGAGGGTAAGGCAATGCCATGCACAGTGATAGAAGCTGGTCCTTGCGTCGTTACACAAGTAAAGACACAAGATCGAGACGGTTACGAGGCAGTTCAAATCGGGTTTGGGGAGCGTAAAGAAAAAAACACTCCAAATGCGCTAAAAGGGCACTTCAAGAAAGCGAATACAACTCCAAAATCACGTTTGGCGGAGTTTAAAGGCTTTGAAAATGTAAACCTTGGAGACATCATCAATGTTGATGTTTTCGCAGAAGGTGAGTTCGTTGATGTTGTAGGAACTTCAAAAGGAAAAGGTTTCCAAGGGGTAGTTAGTCGTCATAATTTTGCGGGTGTGGGTCAAGCGACACACGGTCAGCACAATAGACTTCGTGCTCCAGGAGCCATCGGAGCTTGTTCTTACCCAGCACGTGTATTCAAAGGAATGCGTATGGCGGGTCAAATGGGGAACAAAAGAGTTATGATGGAAAACCTTCAAGTTTTGAAAGTTATGACAGATAGAAACATGATTGTAATTAAAGGTTCTATTCCAGGAGCTAAAGGTTCAACCGTATTAATTGAGAAATAATGGAAGTAAAAGTATTTGACGCAACAGGAAAAGCGACTTCTAAAAAAGTAACACTTTCGGAAGGAATCTTTGGTATTGAACCCAATCAACATGCGATTTATTTAGATGTAAAGCAACACTTGGCAAACAAACGTCAGGGAACGCACAAGGCTAAAGAAAGAGCTGAGATTAGTGGATCTACTAGAAAGATTAAAAAACAAAAAGGAACTGGTGGTGCCCGTGCGGGTAGTATCAAATCTGGTACCCGTGTAGGCGGCGGACGTATCTTCGGACCCCGTCCAAGAAACTATCACTTCAAGTTAAATGTAAAATTGAAAAGATTAGCGCGTAAGTCTGCTTTTGCCATACAGGTAAAGAACGATGCGGTAATGGTTTTACAAGATTTGGAAATGACTGCACCAAAGACTCAAGAGTTTAAAGCAATGTTGGCTAATTTAAAATTAGAAAACCAAAAAGTATTGTTGATTCTTGGATCTAAAAACGACAATGTATATTTCTCTTCAAGAAATTTAGGGAAAGTAAAAGTTGTTACTGCTGATTCTTTTAATACATACGATGTATTGAATGCGCGTAAAGTGGTTTTAGCAGAGAGTTCTTTAGAAATTATCGAAAAGATTCTTAATTAATTCAAGATGAAGACAATTATAAAAAAGCCGATTATTACAGAGAAAGCGACAATGGCGAGCGAAAAGCAAAACCGTTTCACTTTTGCAGTAGATAAAGGCGCGAATAAAATCGAAATTAAAAAAGCTGTCGAGAACATGTACGGTGTTCATATAACGAAAGTTCGTACAATGACGTATGGCGGCGGGAAATCCTCGGTGAAGTACACCAATAAAGGTATCGTTGAGCAACCGAGCAATCCTTGGAAAAAGGCAATTGTTACTGTAGCAGAAGGAGAAACGATTGATTTATTTAATAATTTTTAAGTAATAAAAACTAATGGGTCTTAAAAAATTCAAGCCTACAACTCCAGGGCAAAGACACAAGATTAACAGTACTTATTCTGAAGTCACTACTAACGTTCCTGAAAAGAGCTTAGTAGCGGGTAAGAAGAGATCTGGAGGTCGGAACAATGACGGTAGAATGACCATGCGTTATATTGGAGGTGGTCATAAGCAAAAATACCGAATCATTGACTTTAAAAGAGACAAGCAAGATGTGCCAGCTACGGTTAAAACGATCGAATATGATCCGAATCGTACGGCACGTATAGCTTTGTTGTTCTATGCTGATGGCGAGAAGCGTTATATCATTGCACCGGATGGATTGAAGGTAGGTGATGTAATAGTTTCTGGAAAAGAAGCAGCTCCCAATGTAGGAAATACACTTTTCTTAAGTGCAATTCCTTTAGGTACGGTAATTCATAACATTGAATTGACGCCTGGTAAAGGTGGAGCAATCGCTCGTGGTGCGGGAACATACGCACAACTAAACGCTCGTGATGGTCGTTATGCATCTATCAAAATGCCGTCTGGTGAAATCAGATTAATTTTGCAAACATGTATGGCAACAATAGGTTCCGTTTCGAACTCTGAGCATAACTTGGTAGTGTCCGGTAAAGCTGGTCGCTCTCGTTGGTTAGGTCGCCGTCCACGTGTACGTGGTGTAGTCATGAACCCAGTTGATCATCCAATGGGTGGTGGCGAGGGTAAAAACTCTGGTGGACACCCAAGATCTCGAAATGGTATTCCTGCAAAAGGATATAAAACTAGAGATAAGAAGAAATATTCAGATAAGTTAATCGTCGAAAGAAGAAAAAAATAAGGAGAGTATGAGTCGTTCGTTGAAAAAACCACCGTTTGTTCATTACAAGTTAATGATAAGAGTGGATGAAGCACAAGCATCGAGTAGTAAAGCTGTGATCAAAACATGGTCAAGAGCCTCTACCATTACGCCAGACTTCGTAGGATTAACTTTTGCCGTTCACAACGGGAATAAGTTTATTCCAGTTTATGTTACCGAGAATATGGTAGGACACAAGTTAGGTGAGTTTTCACCTACACGAAATTTCCGTGGCCATGGAGGAAACAAGAAAGATAAAAAAAGATAGATTTTAAGTAGCAAATACCATGGGTGCTAGAAAAAGACTAAGAGCAGAGAAAATAAAGGAAGACAATAAGTCAATCGCATTTGCGAAATTAAATGACTCTCCTATTACTGCCAGAAAGATGCGATTGGTTGCAGATCTTGTTAGAGGAGTAGAAGTAAATAAAGCTCTTAACATTTTGCAATTCAATTCTAAAAATGCCTCGAAAAGTTTAGGTACGTTATTGCGTTCAGCAATATCGAACTGGGAACAAAAGAATGAAGGTAAGAATATTGAAGAAGAGAACTTAATAGTTCGTTCTATTGAAGTAGGGGGAGGCGCAATGTTGAAGCGTATCCAAGCCGCTCCACAAGGTAGAGCGCATCGGATTAGAAAGAGATCAAATCATGTAACCATCACCATTGATGGAACCAAATAAGAAGTAGAAAATGGGACAAAAAGCAAATCCAATTGGAAATAGATTAGGTTTCATCCACGGATGGGACTCTAACTGGTACGGTGGTGATAATTATGGTGAAAAAATCGTTGAGGATCATAAAATTCGCAAGTATCTTGGTGCTCGTTTATCGAGAGCAAGTATTTCGAAGGTGATTATCGAACGTACACTTAAATTAGTTACTGTTACTATCAATACAGCACGTCCAGGTGTTATCATCGGGAAAGGTGGTCAAGAAGTTGACAAACTAAAAGAAGAATTAAAAAAATTGACGAAAAAAGAGATTCAAATCAACATTTTCGAGGTAAAACGTCCAGAATTGGATGCTCGTTTAGTGGCTGATGGGATAGCTCGTCAACTGGAGGCACGTATTTCGTTTAGACGTGCAATCAAAATGTCTATCGCAAGCACAATGCGCATGGGAGCTGAAGGAATCAAAGTTAAGATTTCCGGACGTTTGAATGGCGCGGAGATGGCGCGATCAGAGATGTACAAGG
>JBDNIA010000080.1:0-8626 GCA_041688525.1 Crocinitomicaceae bacterium
GAAACGATAACCGACATCGAATAATCGATGTAGGCTGATTTCATTTCATCCTCTATATTAATTTGAATTATTCTTTCTCCGTCTGCCATGTTGTCACTTTATACTTTTTTGCATAGAATTTGTGTTGATTTTAGCAAGCATCGAAATTACTCATTTTATATGATGTAGGACTTGCTTGTGAAATGGTATTTACTAACAAAAATCTGTGGAAAATTGACTTTTCAATGCACTTATTAACATTTTAAACGTTATATATTTGTACATCGACCAAAAAGTCGTTAATTAGTCCCAATCAAAAAATAATATGGAAGCGAAATTTTCACCACGCGTTAAAGACGTAATTAGTTTTAGTCGAGAAGAGGCTTTGCGGCTTGGGAATGATTTTATAGGTGTCGAGCATCTTTTGCTCGGAATGATTCGAGAAGGAGATGGCAAGGCCATTAAGATTCTATTGGAATTTCAATTAGATTTAAAACAAATACGAAGTGAAATTGAAATGGGATTGACGCGGTCAGCCTCAATTAAAAATGCAAATTTAACAAATATTCCCCTGGTTAAGCAAGCGGAAAAAGTACTTAAAATTACCTATCTCGAAGCAAAACTATTTAAAAGCCAGATGATTGGAACGGAGCATTTGCTTCTGTCCATCCTAAAAGAAGAAGACAGTGCAGCTTGTCGAGTGTTAAACAAATATGGAGTGATTTACGAAAACGCAAAAGACGAGTTAGAAGCTATTATGGACGATACTAAATCTCCAAGATCGGAATTCCCGACAGGTGGACAAGAAGAGGAAGGTGACGCTTTTTCAGCGCAACGGAAACCTAGCGATCCAAAATCCAAGACGCCTGTATTGGATAATTTCGGTAGAGATTTAACAAAAATGGCTGAGGCGGGTAAGTTAGACCCTATTGTCGGCAGAGAAAAAGAGATCGAAAGGGTAAGTCAAATTCTTTCGAGAAGAAAGAAGAACAATCCAATTCTTATTGGCGAGCCTGGCGTTGGAAAAAGCGCCATTGCAGAAGGTTTGGCTTTGCGTATTGTCCAAAGAAAAGTTTCACGTGTACTTTTTGATAAAAGAATTGTTTCATTAGACTTAGCCTCTTTGGTGGCGGGCACAAAATACCGAGGTCAGTTTGAAGAAAGAATGAAAGCAGTAATGCAAGAGTTGGAGAAAAATTCTGATATCATTCTGTTCATTGACGAAATTCATACTATAATTGGCGCTGGTGGTGCTTCAGGATCATTGGATGCATCAAACATGTTAAAGCCCGCATTGGCAAGAGGGGAACTTCAGGCAATTGGAGCGACAACTTTGGATGAATACCGTCAGCATATTGAAAAGGACGGAGCATTGGAAAGAAGATTCCAAAAGGTTATTATTGAGCCAACAACTGAAGAGGAGACGATTCAAATATTAAATAATATCAAAGATCGTTACGAAGAACACCACAGTGTTACATATACGGATGAAGCTATTGCTGCTTGTGTTAAGTTGACTGAAAGATACATTACTGATCGTCACTTGCCAGACAAGGCCATAGACGCTTTAGATGAAGTAGGTTCTCGTGTCCATTTGATAAATATCAACGTTCCCAAAGAAATTATTGATATTGAAGGGAAACTTGAAGCATTGAAAGATCAAAAAAATGAGGTTATTAAATCGCAACAATATGAAAAAGCCGCTGAGTTGAGAGACAACGAGCGACAATTGCAAGATCAATTAGATGCTGCGAAAACGAAGTGGGAAGAAGATTCTAAGGAGCATAGAGTTCTCGTTACAGATCAAAATGTGGCTGAGGTCGTCTCTATGATGTGCGGAATTCCTGTTACTCGTATTTCCCAATCGGAAAGTGGTAAATTGGTTAACATGGCTGACGAATTAAATGGCAAAGTAATTGGCCAAGATGAAGCGGTTTCGAAAGTTGTGAAGGCAATACAGAGAAATCGAGCCGGACTAAAAGATCCAAACAAACCAATTGGTTCATTTTTCTTCCTCGGGCCAACAGGGGTTGGTAAAACTCAATTGGCGAAAGTGCTAGCAAAGTACTTATTCGATTCGGAAGATTCTTTGATTCGCATTGATATGTCAGAATACATGGAGAAATTCTCTATCTCTCGATTGGTAGGGGCGCCTCCCGGATATGTTGGATACGAAGAGGGAGGACAATTAACGGAAAAAGTTCGGCGTAAACCATATTCGATTATTCTCTTAGATGAAATTGAAAAGGCGCATCCTGATGTATTTAATTTATTGCTGCAAGTATTGGATGAAGGTCACATGACAGACGGCTTGGGTAGAAAAATTGATTTTAAAAATACGATTTTGATTATGACATCCAATATCGGGGCTCGTCAGCTAGCAGACTTTGGAACTGGCGTTGGTTTTGGAACGAAAAGTCAAACGGAACAAAAAGCAGAAAATACTTTATCTATTGTTCAAAATGCGCTACGCAAAGCATTCTCACCAGAATTCTTGAACCGTATGGATGATATGATCATGTTCAAATCGTTATCAAGAGAAGGCATTCATTTGATAATTGATTTGGAATTGGAGAAACTATACGGGAGAATCAATAATCTTGGTTACAAAATTGAGTTGACGGAAAAAGCGAAAGATTTCATTGTAGACAAAGGTTATGATGAGAAATTTGGTGCTCGTCCGCTGAAAAGAGCAATTCAGAAGTTTCTCGAAGATCCGCTGGCAGAGGAAATAATCAAATCTAATTTGAAGGAGGGTGATACGATTCGTATGGATGTAAAAGATAACGCAGAAGAATTGACTGTAATTATCGAGAAAAGTAAAGGAAAAGGTAAAGAAAAAGCGCCTTCCAAAGACTAAAATAGATTAACTAAAATAGAGGGGGAGCAATCTCCCTTTTTTGTGTATGAAAAACTTCTTTTTTCTTGTAATAAGTTTAACAACATTTTTGTCGCGAGCCGCAATTGTGGTAATGCCTAGAGTTGAAGCAAGTTTATTTATCAATGAACCCCAAACCGATTTTAATTCAATTTTCATCAACCAACCTAAAATTTTGGAAAAGTCAGTAGCTTGGTTGTTTGAGGCAGATAAATTATCGCACGATTTAACAAAATCACTTGATTTGTCTTTTAAATTCCTAAGATATTGGAGGATTTTTAAGGATAAATGGCATTTAGTGGATATGAATAACGATGGTCAGCCAGAACTTCTTTTTAGCGGGCAACCCTATGCCGGGGACGAAAAAGAAATGTTTTCTGTCTACGCGCAATATGGTTCAATATGGAAAGAAATATATTGGGATGATGGCCATTTGATCGCTTACAAAATTCATCCACGAACGAAAGAAGTTTTACTTTATCACCATCGCTATCCTTGCTGTTCGCAAAGTACTCATGCCCTTATTCGCTTGCGCTTTTTGAAAAATAAAATGTACCAAATGAAACGTTATTTCCTAGCGCGTGATTCAGGTATGAAAGGACAATTTTTTCCAGATAAAAGTAAATTTAAGCCGAATTACGAGCACTTAAAGAAAAATACCATGCTTTATTGGTCCAATAATAAAATAACAGATCAGGCTTCTTTATTTGTAAAGACAAACGAAATCATTCATTATCCGAAAGGTGCGATTTTCAAGATATTAGACGTCGAAGACAAATGGATGTATGTTATGATGATTTCGCCACCAGTGAATGAGACGAGTCCTGTGGTGAATGCCGCCAATTTGACGACTGCTAAATATTTTGGCTGGATAGAAAAGATCTAATCTTTTGTTTCAACAGCTTTTCGAACGGAACCGTGTTTTAAAAGCAATTCTTTCGCTTCATCAGATGAACAGTTTAAACTAGATTGAATCATACGGACACCACGGTCAATAAGTTTGTGATTACTCAATTGCATGTCGACCATTTTATTGCCTTTGACTTTTCCCAATTTAATCATCAAACTTGTGGAAATCATGTTTAAAACCAACTTTTGAGCTGTTCCCGATTTCATCCGTGTACTTCCTGTGATAAATTCAGGTCCAACTACCGGGATCATGGGGAAATCGGACTCCATCGCTAAAGGACTGCCGGGATTACATGTAATACCTCCTGTTAAAACTCCATTTTCTTTGCAAATGCGCAAAGCGCCCATGACGTATGGTGTTGTTCCTGATGCCGCAATGCCAACCACAGTATCAAGACTAGTAATATGATACTCTTGGAGGTCTTTCCAACCTTGGTTTAGGTCATCTTCAGCAAATTCAACTGCTTTTCGGATGGCTTTATCCCCTCCGGCAATTAAACCGATGACAACATTTTCTTCTACTCCAAAGGTTGGCGGGCACTCGCTGGCATCGACAACGCCTAGTCGACCACTTGTGCCGGCGCCTATATAAAACAAGCGTCCACCTTGTTGCATTTTCAGAAAACAGTTATCGATAAAGGTTTCTATATTTTGTAAAATTTCGTTTACGGCTAGCGCTACTTTTTGATCTTCGCGATTTATGTTTGCGAGCAAATCAGCTGTAGTCATTTGTTCTAGTCCATCGTAGTTTGAACTAGATTCTGTTATTCTTTCCATAATTAAGCTAGATATGCTTCGTATTTATCTTTTGTCACACGAATTTCTACTCTATCACTCAAGGTCGTAGAAAGGCATAAGCCAACGAAGTCTGCTTTGATAGGGTAGCGGCGGTGCTCACGATCGACCATTGCAACTGTTTTAATGGCTTTCGTCGGTTGTTGTAAAAATTTCACCAAGGCATATTGCATTGTTTTTCCAGAATTTAAAACATCATCGATGATTAATATGGTTCCATTTTTTAAATCTTTTTCAGGAATTGACAGTTTAACGTCTTCACTCCAAGGCTGTTCCTTGTTGACTGTAATTTCGAATAGTTCGATTTTTTGCTGTGAATTTTCGTTTATTATCGTTTTGAGTGCTTTGGCCATTATAAAACCGTTGCCCGTGATTCCACCAAGAAAACAAATGGGAATATCGTAAGTAAATTCGATTATTTGATGCGCCAAGCGCACAAGTTTGTGATTAATTTCTTCGCTAGTCAGTATACGTTGCATAAGGATATAAGCTTTGAGGTAAAGATAAAACTTTAAGAGAGAACGAATGGTTTTTCTAAGGTAATCCGTCCAAATTTTTCTTTGCCCAAGAATTGTGCTTGTCTAAATTTAGTATTTGGATGTAGAGTAGCAGGGCAGTGCGGTAATTTTCTTGGGCATGAGCATAATAAGCACGCTCCTGCAAACGATCTATTTCAATCAAAACTAGATTCTTTTTTGCAGCAAAATTTCGTGGATGCAATTCTAAGGCGCTTAAATAGTATTCTTCAGCTCGATCAATTTCACCTTTTTCAAATGCTCGAGAGCCCTGAACGGTATTCCATTCTGATGAATAGGGATTATAAAAAAGTGTTATTGAGCAAAAAACACACAAGCATACTTGGAAGGAATAGAAGAATATTTTCCGATTTTGGAAACAGCCAATTATTAAACCAAATAAAAAACCAGTTACAATAGTAGACGTTCCAAAATAATACCATTCGAAATGTATATTCAAAATGGAAAGTACCAAGGAGGATATCGTTCCTAACCAAATGATTAGTTTCGCTTTTTTGTATTTGGGAGCAGATTTTATTTGAACCAAAAGATAAGTGAGTAAAGCAAAGTTAACTCCATTTAGTCCAATTCCAGGATCGCCAGTCATAGCGAGCTGAATAGTGGAGGTTACGAAAGAACTAATTAGAATAAACAAAAGAAAAAACTGAGTTTTATTCCGTTTCTCAAACAAAACGCCCAGAAAAACAAAAAGCACAATACTTAAAAACAAGTGCCATAGGTGGTTGTGAATAAATGAATTGGTGAACATTCCCCAAATGGAACCATCGAAAATATCTTTTGCGTAGGGTGCCCCAAATCTGGCGAATATTTCGGGAGTGATTTCTTCCCAGTTGGCTGCGTTTTGTATTGCAATAAACAAAAAGATGGTCAGTAAGGCAATAAAATACGACCAGTAGTAATGGAATCGCCCATTATTCATTTGATCCAGTAAGTTCATTTGGGCTGTGCCTTTCTCCGTTTGGTTTCTTGCATGATTAAGGATAATTCACGACTTGTCTGTCCGGCCACAGATGTGTTTTCGTCAGCTCTTCTCAGTAAATAAGGAAGAACTTCATTCACAGGGCCGTAAGGAACGTATTTGGCTACATTGTATCGACTGTGAGCTAGATTGTAAGATATGTGATCTGACATGCCTAAGAGTTGAGCAAAATGAATGCGTTTGTCGTTGGTTTTAATCCCTTTCTGTTCCATTAATTGGGTCAACAATAAGTTGCTTTCCTCATTGTGTGATCCAGCGCAAAAAGAAACATTGTCGATATGTTCAATCAACCATGTCAGAGCCGAATTGAAATCTTGATCCGTTGAAGGTTTGTCTTTTTGAATAGGAGAAGGGTAATTTTTATCAATTGCTCTTTCACGCTCTTTTTCCATGTAGGCGCCTCGAACGAGTTTGATTCCCAATTTGTATTCCTTTTCTTTTGCAATCGCTGTTTCTTTTTTCAAGTGTTCCAAACGATCGTGACGGTAAATTTGGATTGTATTGTAGATGTAAGCTTCTTCCTTGTTGTATTTTTCCATCATTTCATAAGCTATACGGTCAATGCCAGCTTGAATCCACGACTCTTCGGCATCGATAAAAACAGGTGTTTTACGGTCATTTGCCCGGGAAGAGATCCTCTCAATGCGCGCATGCAAACGGTCATATTCGAACTGTTCTTTATCACTTAAATTTTCAGTGGAAACATTGATTCTTTCCAGCAAACCAAAACGACAGATTCCTGAAACTTTAAATACCGCAAATGGAATTTTAGGATTGTTGAAGCCTTTGTCGAGTGCTTCAATTATTTCTTCTGTAGTTGCGTCAAAGTCGACTTCCTTTATTTTTCCTTCAACCGAATAATCGAGTATAGTGCCAATTCCCGAATCTGCAAGTTCATTGATTTTTTCCTCACATTCCGGAATGGTTTCTCCACCACAAAACTGTTTGAAAATCGTTTTTTTTATAATACTTTGAATCGGCAACTTCGCGCTTATTGCGAAATTTGTTAAGGGTTTCCCTATTTTCACCAAAAATGGAACACCTACAATTTTAAAAAGACGAAATGCACGTTTCAAATCTTTATCACTTTTGCTTTTGAAAGCAATTTCAGTATTGTTAAAAGAAATCATGTGCCAAAATTAATCTGTTTTTCTTTATCTGAAACATGTAACCAAAGCTTTGTTACTTTTGTTGTCAAATCTTTTTCACATGCCCTCTTTTTTCAATCTTCAAACTGAAGTTAATATCTCTCAACTCACCGAATCAGGTTTGGGCCTTTGGTTAACGAATGAATATGCTGGACGCAAGAAAGTCATTTTTGTGGATAGCAATACCATGGAATATTGTTTGCCTGTTCTAATCAATTTTATAGATGGCTTGAGCGAAGCTGAAATAATTGAAATTCCTGCAGGAGAGGAGAATAAAACTTTGGATATTTGTTTTTCCGTGTGGGAAAGTTTGACCGATTACGAGTTCAGTCGTAACGATTTGTTTATTTGTCTGGGTGGCGGGATGATTTGCGATATGGGCGGATTTATTGCCTCACTTTACAAACGCGGAATGGATTGTATTTATATCCCAACTTCACTACTTGCAATAGTTGACGCTTCTATTGGTGGAAAGACAGGTGTCGACATGGGGCCGCATAAAAATCATCTCGGTATTTTTTCTTTTCCACGAAAAGTATATATCGATTTAGATTTTCTTAGCACTTTGCCGCAACGTGAAGTAATGAATGGTTGGGCAGAAATGTTGAAACACAGTTTAATTGCCGATGAAAGTCATTTTAGAGATATGGAAAACTGTATTGTAGAAATTTCAACTATTCCTCCTGAATGGATAGAAAAATCATTGAGAATTAAAAATGAAATTGTTGAATCTGACCCAAAAGAATCGGGGAGACGAAAGTTGTTGAATTTCGGTCATACAGCCGGTCATGCGATTGAAGGAGCGCTTTTGCAAACGAGTGAACCGATGGACCATGGATTGGCAGTGGCGCACGGCATGTTAGTGGAAGCAAAAATTTCAGCTTTGATGAACTATATTTCACCAGATGAATTCGAACAAGTAAGGCGATGTATTTCTAAAAACTTTGAACTAAGAAAGTTCGATGAAGCTGATTTTTCGACTTTTGTTCAACTCATGCGACAAGACAAGAAGCGTAAAGATGAGAAAGTCCGATTTACCTTATTAACAGGAATAGGCCAAGCGGAATGGGATGTTGTTGTGGAAGAAAGTGTTTTGAACGAGGCACTAAAAGTCCTCTCCGGAGTTAAAAACTAGAAATTTATCTCAGAGCAGCAAGCCTCGTTTTGATTTTCTCCAAACGTGCAATAGTATCTGTATGGTTCGCAGCTGTATTTACGATAGATTGGTCCTCTAATATTTCACCTGATTTCAAGGCTAATTTCGCACCTTCTAATGTGTAACCTTGCTCTTTCACCAAACGATAAATCTTGTTAAAGTTTAGGATATCTTTTGGTGTGAATAAGCGGTTGCCTTTCTTGTTTTTTTTTGGCTTGATAATGGTGAATTCTTTTTCCCAAAACC
>JBDNIA010000536.1:0-1654 GCA_041688525.1 Crocinitomicaceae bacterium
AAAATTAATTATTCCACATCTGTATCATTTTCAATATTCGTGCCATTTATTTCTTCGTTATCCTGATTTTCCTCAGAACTTTCAGGTTTAGGAGTTTTTTCGATTAAGTTTCCTTCTTCATCGAATTCTTCTTCCTCATCCTCTGATCTGGGAACACGAGCTATTGCAGCAATTGATGCACTTCCTTTCAAGTTAATCAAACGAACACCTTGAGCCGAACGTCCCATGGTGCGAATTGAATCAATGTGCATACGTATGGCGATACCTGCTTTGGTGATAATCATCAAATCTTCATCGTCTTCCACGTTTTTTATTGAAAGTAAAGGACCCGTTTTAGGCGTAATATTTAATGTTTTCACACCCTTCCCTCCACGGTTTGTGATTCTGTAAACAGGTTCTTTGTCATCAGGATCATTCAAATAAGTACGTTTTCCGTATCCATTTTCAGAAACAACTAATACTGTGGAGAAAACATCCTCAACGCAAAGCATACCAATCACAGCATCTTGCTCATTTTGCAAGGTGACACCTCTCACGCCAGAAGCATTTCGACCCATAGGTCTTACCTTTTCTTCGTTGAAACGAATAGCTCTCCCAGAAGACGTGGCCAATACGATTTCATTTGAACCGTTGGTTAATTTCGCTTCTAGTAATTCGTCTCCTTCACGGACTGTAATGGCGTTGATACCATTAATTCTCGGTCGAGAATACGCCGCTAAACTTGTTTTCTTAATGACACCGTTTTTGGTTGCCATAATAATAAAGTTATTGTCGACATATTCTTTGTCAGTCAAATCTTGAACTTTAACGTAAGCCTTCACTTTATCGTCTTGTTCTATATTGATTAAGTTTTGAATTGCTCGACCTTTTGCACTTTTATTCCCTTCTGGAATTTCAAAAAGTCGCATCGAGAAACATCTACCTTTTTCTGTCAAGATTAAGAGGTACTTGTGGTTGGTTGCAACAAATAAATGCTCCAAAAAGTCTTTATCTCGTGTTGTTGAACCTTTCGATCCCATTCCACCGCGATTTTGAACTTTGTATTCGGATAAACTTGTTCGTTTAATATAGCCTGCGTGAGATATCGTTATTACCACTTCATCATTTGCAATCAAATCTTCGATGCGCATTTCGCTTGCAGAATATTCAATTCTTGAACGGCGTTCATCACCGTATTTTTCTTTTATCTCTGTTAGTTCGTCTTTGATGATTTGCATTCTTCTTTCTTCATTGGAAAGAATATCTTTTAAGTCTGCAATCAATATCGTCAATTCGTCGTATTCAGCACGCAATTTATCTTGCTCAAGACCTGTCAAATGGCGTAAACGCATCTCAACAATGGCTCTTGATTGAATATCTGACAAAGAGAATCTTTCCATTAATCGCTCGCGTGCTTCTTCTGGACTTTTTGAAGAACGGATAATAGCAATTACTTCATCAATATTATCGGAAGCAATAATTAAACCTTCTAATATATGCGCTCTTTCTTCCGCTTTTCGCAATTGGTATTGTGTCCGTCGAATTACAACTTCATGTCTAAATTTCACGAAGTAGTGAATCATTTGCTGAAGGTTCAACATTACTGGTCGACCATCAACAAGACAAATATTGTTTACAGAAAAGGAGGTTTGAAGTGCTGTGAATTTATACAGTT
>JBDNIA010000537.1:0-2080 GCA_041688525.1 Crocinitomicaceae bacterium
AAATGTTATTCGGGGGCTTCACTTTCAGGCTCCACCATTCGATCAAGGTAAATTAGTGCGTGTTGTGAAAGGTTCTGTTCTGGATGTTGTTGTTGATATCCGAAAAAAATCACCAACTTTTGGTCACTACTTTTCAATTCTACTTACAGGTGAAAACAACTTGCAATTTTGGATACCACCAGGATTTGCACATGGTTTCGCAACTTTAGAGGATAAAACTATTTTTCAATATAAATGTACAACTTTATACCAACCATCGAGTGAAGATTGCATCTTATGGAATGACAGCCAGTTAAATATCAATTGGCAGATAGACCAACCCATTATTTCGGAGAAAGATAAAAAAGGAAAATTGTGGAAAGATTTAAACTCACCTTTTTAATATGATAGTCTTATACTTTTGTCTCGTACTTGTTTTCAGTATTGTAATGAACGCTATTGGGAATAGTTTGGTGCTGAACTTTGCCAAAACTTTAGGAATCAGAAATAAAAACGATGTAACGGTTCGTTGGAGTAACGAATCAAAACCTTCGCTTGGTGGGGTGAGCATGTATCTGGTGTTTATTGTTAGCGGTTTCGTAGTTTCTCTCATACTGAATGAAGACCTCAAATTGATAGAGAACCAATATTTGGGCTTCTTACTCGCTACCTCTGCTGCATTTGCAATGGGAATAGCCGACGATGCCTACGACACAAGGCCGTGGTTAAAACTCTTTATTCAAATTGGCTGCGGCATAATTTTCGTTTTTTCAGACAATACAATCAATTTATTTAACCAAATATATTTGAATAATATTGTAACAGTTATTTGGGTGGTTATTTTAATGAACTCATTAAATATGCTTGATAATATGGATGGTATTGCTGGAACAGTGACACTATTCGTGCTTATTTCGTGCTTATTAATTCTTTTTTTGGGAACAGGTTTTTATTTGAGTATTTGGTCTCTACTGTTAATGGCTTGCATTGGAACTATGATAGGATTTTTAATTTATAATATTTATCCATCTAAGTTGTTCATGGGCGATGGTGGAAGTCAATTTATTGGCGCAATTGTTGCTTTTTTCACCATCAAGTCAGTTTTTCAGACAGGTGAATGGCTGGAGACGAACTTATGGATAGGTCCAATATTAGCTATTGTCGCTTTAACACCTGCTGCTGCGGATACTTTAACAGTCGTAATTAATAGACTGAAAGCGGGTAAATCACCAATGGTGGGAGGTAAAGATCATACAACACATCATTTAGTTTATTCTGGAAAAAATGATGGTCAGGTTTGGCGAATATTTTTATCTCTTAGCTTGATGTCAACAATCATGACTGTAGTTGTTTATTATATGGCAAAAAGTTCGGTAAGTTTAGGGATGGTAATTGGCCTTATTTACTTCCTTATCGTATTTAGTTTTCTTTATTATAATACGATCAAATATCCTCAAAAGAACTAACGGATTAATTCACCTACTACTTTTATTAATTATGAATTTACGTGTAAAAATGATAATAAAATTTGTTGCCATTTCTATTTTTTTGTTTTGTTTATCTTCGTGTAAGGGTCAAGAAATAGATACAACTTTTAAGCAATCAAAAATAAGTTTCAATTCAGGTCATTTTCATATGCCAGAGTTACCGACGGAAATGGTTTTTGCTGGTGAACGAATCCTTTTGACAGATTTAGATGTTCGGGAACGACTCGATAAGGAGCTTCATGCAATTGTTTTTTATCATAATTTGATAATTTCTTATTTCAAAAGAGTAAATCGTTATATGCCAGATATAGAGGTTCTTTTGAAAAAGAATAATATTCCAGATGATTTTAAATATTTAGCCTTGATAGAATCAGGATATGAAAATATCGAAAGTAGAAGTGGTGCACATGGATTTTGGCAATTTATGCCTCAAACGGCCATTGAATACCGATTAACAGTGAACGAATTAATCGATGAAAGACAGGATTTAAGAAAAAGCACAATTGCGGCAGGTAAATATTTGCAGAAAGCCAAAGATACTTTAGGAAGCTGGATAGAGGCCGCTGCATCTTACAATAGAGGAGTGAATGGAGTGCGAAAAGATCAGAAATGGC
>JBDNIA010000538.1:0-4160 GCA_041688525.1 Crocinitomicaceae bacterium
AGCAGAGGGTCGGGGGTTCGAATCCCTCAACTCCCACAAGATAAACCCAGTAACCAGAAGGCTTTGCTGGGTTTTTTGTTGGTTCAAACTTTTCTGAAGAATATACTGATTTTTCGAGACCATGACATATTTCTGTGGACTTGAAAAAGATTCATGCATAAATTCGTGTCAACCTGAATAAAAAGATTCCAATATTGGTAACTCCTCTGAACTGAGATCTCTTTTTGGGAGCAAGTCACAAATCTATGGAGATAAAAAAACAAAAATGTTTTAGACATAAAGTTAAACGACAAAGAAAGAAATCAACTTTTATAAAGTGAAACCTGAAAACTTTATTTCAGCAGATATAAACTGCATTTCCCTCCTTCAACAGTAAAAATATAATTGTCTATTACGAGACCTGTTTCTCTTTTAACGATTAAACTATGTGCTGCTGAACTTACTTTTCCCATATTAAATTCCACCGTTAAAACCTCAGGCGAATCACACGTTGGTAAAACATTTGAATACTGTCCACTAGAAATAGTGCCAACATTGTTTCCATCTACAAAATAAATCAATGTAATAACACTGTCAACGGCATATTCCTGCGCTTTTACAGTATCAAACCAAATCCCTACACTGCCCTCGTACGTGCAGGATTGATCATTTTTTTTCGCTTCTTTTTCAAAATTCATTGCGTTTTGATCTGTGCATCCTAATTTCTTACAGGAGCATAAACAAATTGAAAGTAAAAGGACGGAAAGAATAACATTTATTTTCATAATGGAAAATTACAACTTTAATCAAAAAGATGCAATTCGATTCATCTTGTAATTGGCTTAATTCTTCTCAACTGCGGAGGATTACATTGGTTTTAACGGCTCAAATTAGTGGTGAAATTGCAAATTAGATGCAGCATCCGCCCGATTTTGGATTTTACAAAAATGTTAAAACAAAAAAAAGTCCAAGAATAAACTTGGACTTTTGGCGGAGAGTGAGGGATTCGAACCCCCGGTAGGTTGCCCTACGTCGGTTTTCAAGACCGGTGCATTAAACCAGCTCTGCCAACTCTCCGCGGCAAAAGTACTAATACTTTGAATACTGACAAGTGTAAGATGAAATAAAATTTAAACTAATAGTAAATAGTCTGATTTTCTGAACCTTTCAATCAGAAGATTTATCAATTTAAGACTTTATGCGTACATCTATAACTGGAAATATCCTACATTTCGTATTTTTACAGTTAAACTTTTAAGAAATGAAAATTGTTATCGTTTGTCTTTCTGTTCTTCTCTTCTGCTTTGGTGGCCTGACTCAAAGTCAAAAACTAAAAGTTTACTTGGATACGAAACAGTTTTACGAACCTTCAACAGGAAACTTTGTTGAAATCAACTTTCAGTTTGTCGGTACTTCAATTTCCTACAATGGTGTTGAGCATGGCTTAAAAGGAGAATTAGCAATAATTTTGGATATTGTTCAAGAATCGGACACCTTAATTAGTGATGCATTTCGATTAGAGACGCCATTAATGCGGGATAGCATAGTGGAGGATTTTTATGATATTCGCAGATTTGCTCTGGATCCAGGAAATTACAAACTCTATCTTCAAATATTTGATTTGAATAAAGACGATGACGCTATCGTAGGCAACATAAAATTTACAATTGAAGATAAATCCGCAAACATTTGTTTTGGAGACATTCAAAATATAGAGTTCGCAAGTCCTGGGGATGAGTCAAGTGTTTTCTTTAAATCCGGTTTTGATATTGTTCCAAGATTATCGAATTATTACCCAGAACAATTATCTGCACTTCCCTATTATACTGAAATCTACAATTCAGAAAGACTAGGAACGCCAGAATTTGGCGTCAAGGAAACTATTTTTAGTGCCGACACAAAAGTAGAATTAGAAGAGTACTCAAAAATTTATCGTTATAAATCGAACAAAGTAGTATCCGTATTACGTCAAATTAATATCAAAGAATTGCCAAGTGGCAACTATTATCTTTCTTTATCCATTATCGACAACAAAATGGAGGCGATTAGTGAAAAAGTGTATTTCTTTGAAAGAACGAATAACGAATTATTTGTTTTAAGCGACAACCTCGCATTAGATCCTGCATTTGAAAAAAGCATTCCAAAAGATAGTATCCCCTTTTTCTTGGCGAGTTTGCTTCCATTGGCAAAAGGAGAATCGGCGTTAACTATTTTGAATAGCTTGAAAGAAAAAAATGATGAAAAATCATTGAAATTGATTCAATCGTTTTGGCTTTCCACAAGCCGAGCGACTGCCTACGAAAGCTGGTTGAAATACAAACAACAAGTTATTTACATTGAGAAACTCTACGCAAATAACTTTTTGAGAGGATATGAGTCGGATAGAGGCCGCGTTTATTTGCAGTACGGGGCGCCGACCAATGTAATGGCTCGAGAAGCTTCGGCCACTGAATTTCCTTATGAAATTTGGCAATACGATAAAATTGAGCGCTTCTCCAACAAAAGATTCGTTTTTTATAACCCAGATTTTATTGCCAATAACTACAGATTGCTCCACTCCGATTTGATAGGAGAACCGAAGAATCAAAATTGGTCCGTTGCCTTGCAAGTGCGAAATGCATTTAATGGAGATACGGACAGTCAAAATAAAAATACGCCTGATTACTTTGGTGGCCAGAGTAATGATTTATTCCGTCAATATTAATAATCACGCTAGGTTTTGAATCAACTTTCCATTGTCATTCTGAATTATAACGGTCGAAATTTTTTAGAAAAATTTTTACCAACTGTAATTGAATATCGTGACGGCCACGAGGTTGTTGTGGCTGACAACATGTCTACAGACGATTCTGTCGTCTTCCTAAAAGAAAATTTTCCAGACATTCGATTTATTCAAAATAACGAAAACGGCGGATTTGCGCGCGGTTACAATGAAGCATTAAAGCAAATTGACAGTAAATTTTATTTGCTTTTAAACAGCGATATTGAAGTGACACCAAATTGGCTATCCCCACTTTTAGAAGCTATGAAAGATAAAACAGTAGCTGGATGTCAACCAAAAATACTTTCCCAACACGATAAAACTAGATTTGAGCATGCTGGTGCTTCAGGAGGATTCTTGGATAAAGATTACTTTCCATTTTGTAGAGGCAGAATACTTGAAAAAACAGAATCGGACCTTGGTCAATATGACGATGAAATAGAAATATTCTGGGCCACAGGCGCGGCGCTAATGATAAGAAGTGAATTATATCATAAAATAGGTGGTCTTGACGAGGACTTTTTCGCGCATATGGAAGAAATTGATCTTTGTTGGCGACTAAAAAAACAAAATTATCGATTTAAAGTCGTCCCAAAATCAGTTGTCTATCATATTGGAGGGGGAACTCTGCCTTATACTTCGCCATTTAAAACCTACTTGAATTTTAGGAATAGTTTGTTTATGCTCATTAAAAACCATGAAGGTTGGCTATTTCCAAAGTTGTTTTTCCGTCTTATTTTAGACGGAATAGCTGCCGCGCGATTTTTAATTAGAGGAGAGCGTCAACAATTTGCGAGTATTTTCAATGCGCATATCTACACCTTTAAGATATTCAATAAAATGTTGGCAAAAAGACGTCTTATTCGCGAAAACAGCACAGTATTCAATACTGTTGGACTCTATAGAGGAAGTATACTTTGGCAAAGATATGTCCGAAAAAATGACAAGTTCAAGAAATTACCTCAAAGTAAATTCTATAAATTTTGATGACAAAAATAAAGTAAGGCCAGTCGATAACTTTCCATTCCTAATCCAAGAATACACCCAACACAAACTGGGGTCAACATGGATTCATGCCTGAAAGACTCGCGATTTGTTATGTTCGACAAATGAACTTCAAGTACAGGCGTTGAAATACTAGAAATCGCATCTCTTATGGCAACACTTGTATGTGTATATCCTCCAGCATTTAAAACAATAGCATCGGCATTTGTATTCTGCAGTTTATTAATTAATTCACCTTCTAAGTTCGATTGGTCGTATTCAATCTCACAGTCAAATTCATTTTGCCATTGTTTTAAAGCTTGCTCAAATGTAATATTCCCGTATATTTCAGGTTGTCTTTGACCAATTAAGTTTAAATTCGGACCATTTAGTATCAATATTCTCATTCCATGTGTAATTCGGAACGCTATATTAA
>JBDNIA010000539.1:0-11209 GCA_041688525.1 Crocinitomicaceae bacterium
ATTTCAGAGGAGCAACGGGCAGACTGGACATTGGCTATAACCCTGGAACTTCTATCTTAAACGCCAAATTTAGTATAGTTAGTAGCGATAATGGTTTATACATAAGAACAACAGCAGCCACGAAATATGGAATGTCTTTGAACACAAGATCCACCGCAGACGCTATTCAAGTTTTCTCAACAGATGTCAACCCAACTTTAAAAAACTTTAAAGTAACGGGTAGTGGAGAAGTATTTGCCAGAAAATACACCACAACCCTTGCCAACATTCCAGATTACGTTTTAGCTGACGACTATGATCTAATGACTTTCGCTCAACTACGCGCTTTTGTTCAGCATGAAAAGCATTTGCCAAATGTGCCTTCTGCAAAAGAGTACGAAGCCAATGGCGTGGATTTAGGCGAAATGAACCGTGTACTCCTTGAAAAGGTAGAAGAACTTACCTTGTACATTCTTCAACTCGAAGAAAGAGTACAAAAAGTTGAAGCAGAAAAATAAAAGTTGTAACTTCTGTTTTGAATCAAACAAAAAAAATTATGAAATCCATCCTAATTGTTACAGCGGTATTGTTGTTGGTTTTTTCGTGTAGGAAGCAGCAGCCGGAAATGAATGCGGCGCAGAATGCTTGTGATTGCATAGAGGAGACGACAGCTGAATTTACTATTGAAGAAATGACGGCACAGCAAGGTCAGCCGTGGAATTTTTATACAATATCGGATACGATTTTTGCAGGCCACAACGTGCGTTTTACAGCAAAAGCTAACGATGTGACATATAAGTGGTACATTGGAAACGAAGTACTCAGTTCAAAAACGGTGTTCCGTAATTTTCCACTTTCCACATTGGCTCAAAACATTCCAATAACACTAGTGGTAAAAAAAGAAGTGAACAAAATTTGTTTTCCCAATGATGACGGTTATGATTCAGTTGTGAAAATTTTACATCCTGCCGATTTTGTTATAGATACGGGTACTGATTATGAATTTCCTTTTTTGGAAGGTACTTATAGGGTTAAATCCAGTCATCTTCCAGATAGTTTTGATGTAGGCTTTTATATTAGCAAAGATTTTCAAACAACTGCAATGTTTAATGTAATAAATTATAATGGATTAGGATCTAATTGTATTGAAACTGCGGAGGTTTATGGGTTTAATTACCGACAAATTTGGTCTCAAGATGGAACTTTCAATTCACCTTTGGGCTGCGATTATTTGCAGGGAGATATTCACCGGAGAATTGATGGAGTAACTGAAATGAATTTTTCTCTGCATCCTCCTGGCAGCCCAAATTACACACTACTAAAATATTTAGGTCGAAAACTTTAATCATAGATTTTATGAAAAATTTTATACTAACAATATCCATAATCATTTTTACGCAATTTGTTTATGGACAATTTAACAATACGGTTTCAACAAACCCGCAAAATCCATTTAACAATTCATTGCCAGATAGTGTTGGTTCATCTGGGATACCTTATGCAACTGATTCAAGGTATTTAAACGCCTTTGATTGGATCAATGGAGTAAACTTACCTGCAAATAAAGGATATTATTTGCACAATATGCAATTCAATAGTACCCAATATTATGACACCATGAATAATATCCAAGATGTGAACATGGATGAATATTATAGTTATTTAAATCCCCTTGATGGCGCAGAGCCTATGACAAATCAAAACGGTTGGGAATTGATGTTGTTAAATTTAGGATTATATCCAGATGGAAGTGTACATGGTGCAACTTCACTTCAGAAAATACCTTATATGTTGTTCTATAACAGATATACAGGTATCTTGAGAGTTTTTGCTCAATATGGGTATGATGACAATCAATCTGCGGTTAAAGGTTTAAGAGTTGATTTAGCGTATTTGAATTTTAATCAAAATATTCAAAATAGAAGTGGAATTTTAAGATTGGGCAACGGTTTTGACAGAACCATGGATACAACAACTTTAACTGTCCAACTTACAGGAATTGCTGCAAGAAAAAGCCCAACAAATTTTTGGCAAAGTTGCGATTTTCAATTAACGTATGATCCCTGTGTATGTTTTTACCCCACCAATTTGAAGTTGGATTTTGCTGAGTTTTCAGAAACCAATTTTGAGTTGTATGGCCGCGCCATCTCAATTCCAGACGATTTAATTGATGGGCTGGACATTTTAGACAATGACTTTTTAGGAAATGTAGATTATACTTCATCAAATGTTGTTGAGAAAGGAGGTTATATAATGTACAATGCCATGAGCCAACTAATTGATGATTATATTGACGAAAAAACAGCTTACCAAACATCCTTGAATGCAGTGGGCGAGCACAATGCAGAGGTTGCAAAGAATTTGAAAATTATGGCTGTTGTGGGAGAGGTTGTTAAGTTTGGTATTGGAGCTGTTGCAGGTGGACCACTTTTTGTTGGTTTTACTGGTGAGTTAGCTCAATACATTTTTATGGATACATCTGCTGCTTCAAAGGAAAAAATGAAGAAATTGATTGGTATTGCAGAAAAATTACTGGGCAAAGAAGTAGAGATTTATCTCAATCAAAATTTAAAAACTAAACCGAACCCAACAAAACCTACCTCACCAACAGCCACGTTTGCCGAAATGCATTTTAAAGGTTCACTCACAACCCAAGGTTCTGCGGAAGGACAAGACAAACAACTAAGCGTTCGTGGGGCTTGCAAAGCCCAACATGAACGCAGTGTTGACTAAACATTGGGACAGATATTCCACCACTGAACTTGCCGTTTTGAAAGGTTTTTTAGCATAAACCACCCAATTTTTACTGGACTATAGTTTTGATCCTGCATTATTTTTTTATCAGTATTCAAAAGTTTTGACTCTAATAATTAACGGAAAAACTCAAAATCAATTACCAAATTAATTTTTTCTAATGGGTTTCCCATCTCGTTCATGTGATCAATCGCATTTTGCTCATCAAATAGCCCTTTTTTTCCTTGTTTTTTATACTTTATACTTTTTATGCTCCTTTCATTCAAAATTACACCTAAATATAAGTTTAATTAATTGAATTACAATATTTTAAATTATAGAACTCCCCATTATCTAAATACAGTGATACTTATTTAAAAGCAGGAAAAAATATCTCTCCGAATCAATTAAAATTTGACGATAATCCTCAAACTAATCAAGAAAAACTATTCAATGGTCTCTTTGGGGTGTTTGCTGACTCTTTGCCAGATGCTTGTGGATATATGGTTACAGACCTTGGATGGATACTGGGGTTACATTAACAGGAAACAGGGATTTTGCTTATTTTGGGTTGAGAAAAGTGGGCACTCGTGAAGATCATACTGAATCAGTAATTCTTTGGGCAGATAATGGAGCAGGAGGAGATTTGGACGGACCAGACAACATGGTTTTCTGATTTAGCAGTTGGGGAGGCAATCATGGAGCCTCTATAAATACCAACTTAAATTCATCAACCGATTTGGATGGTTTACACGTAGCAACATTTAATCCTAATGGCTATTTTGGTTTAGGGAATACTTTTGGCATGAATTCAACAGGAACACCAGTAGGTTTGTACAGCCGTCCTCAAAGTTTGATGCATATGAGCTATAATCATCAAATAGGTCAAACTTGTGAACCTTAATTTTTTATGCAAATAACCTATCGTGCTCAAAATGTTGCTTCACCTAATATTGGCAGCGGTGAAACCGCTACAGACGGTTTACGTTTTGGGATAGATAATGATGTTTACGGTTCAGGCACCAAGCAGCACCTAAATGCCTATTTACGCTGGCTAGAAGCTTCTAGTTTTATTATCCAGACAGAAGATGATCCTACACCAAGTATACAAAGTGCAGAACGTATTAGGGTAACTTCTGTTGGTGCATTGACATCAAATTATACAAACACAGAATACTTGGGTGTTACAACACCAACGAATTCAACACGTATTTCAATAAGTAGCGACGGGTTTGACCCTGTAGAAAAACCAATGAGTCTCTTGCATTTGGGGAAAGATTTGGACGCATCTGGCGCACCGAGTATTGCTGACGGTTGGAGAAGTTGGATGGATATTGGAACGTTTACAACCAATGGTGCTGATCACATGTATGTTGGTTTGAAAAATGAAAACACAAGTACAGGAGAAAGGATGGATGCTGTTGTAAATTGGGGTGATGATCAAGTAAGTGGTGCAAATGGTCCGGATAATTTACGGTTTATTTTCACATCACCTTTGGATTCCTCTACTGCAACTTCTGGTTCGCAGACCAATGGATTGGAAGGGATGCGCCTAAGCCATCTGAAACCAATGGAATTTATACCGGTGTTGGTGGTTCATCGGGAAACACTTATTCTGGCGGGTCTCAAAATCCCACAAATACTTTAGAGGTAAATTCTTGGGGAACTACAACTGTAGCTGGCGGTTCAAGCCGGTTGAGGTTTACAAATTTGAATACAACCTTACCAGCAACGTCAAATCCAGGATTGGGCATTTTATCTGTTAATGCTTCAGGCGATATTATATATGTGCATACAAATACAGGTTCTGGCGGTAGCTTTGTAAATTGCGCTAATACCGGTCCAGCTTCAAATTTAACAGCGGATTCTAAAGTAAGTTTGAATAATAAGAACTTGTATTTCGCAACTAATGATATTTTAGGTAAAAATCATGTTGGTATTGGATATGACTGTACTCCTGCTTTACCAGCAAAGCTTAGTGTAATTCAAACACACCCAGCCTTTGCTAATTCAAATACTACAGCTATTTCAGGATTTAATAATGATAAGTCGAACGATTTTTATCACACATTTGTCGGTGCACATGGCAAAGCTTTTGGGGAGCAAATTAATGTTCCAAAAGCGCAGCGAGCCAACCTCCAAACTAAACCCAGTCTTCCCTTAAAATCTTCACCGTTCCTTTGAAATAAGAAACCAATTCACGATTTTGGTTGTAGGTTTTCACTTCGTAAAGTCCGATGGATATTCCACGGTTAATTTCTGTGCATTCGGCTCTGAGAATGTCATTTTCTTTTACTGCTTTCAAATGAGAAATTCCTGTTTCTACGCTCACACAATGTTGGCCATTTGCATTTGAAGCAAAAGCCAAAGCGGAATCAGAAATAGAATAAGAAATTCCACCATGAGCAATATGAAAACCATTGAGCATTTCTTTTTGGACTTTCAATTCTAAAATACACTTGCCTTTTTCAATTTCAACAACAGAAATATCCAACCAACGGGAGAATTCATCTTTCTCCATCATTTTGGTGACTATTTCTTTAGGCGTCATTATGCTTCGACAGCTTGTGCCATCAGCGTAATCATGGCGATAGTTACAATGAACAATTGTGTTGCCGTTTCATCCGTTAAGCTCGAACCGTCTTCGTCTTCGGTAGAAATTTCCAAAGCCATGAACTGCGCTAAATGTGGTTGATCGCAAAAGTCTTCCAACATATCTTGATCGTCACCGTCATTTTCGAAGTAAGCATCTAACATTTCAAAATATGGCTCTTCGAAATCATCTATATTCGCTTCTTTCACTGCAACTGTAGTAATTCCTTCTTGGGTGAAACATTCTGAAATCAAACAGAAATAGTAAATAATTAAACCCTCTAGTTGCTCGTTTTCATACTCCAAAGCAGCCGACATTAAATACGCTAGCAATGTATCTTGCGCTAGAGCGTATGTTTCCGATAATTTCTCTAATCCGTCATCGTCAAGATTATCAACTTTTTTAATCGCTTTTTCTATACTTTCTAAAGAAACGTGTTTCATTATTTTGCTATTTTGACTGTGAAATTAACCTTTCTTGTTCACCTGAACAATTCAATCGTACGAAAGGTGCCAATCCCTTCACGAAAATTATGAATTAGCAGGCATCTGTTTCCAAGAGGCCAAAATCAACCAACAAATAATGAAAACCATTCCACTTGGAAGTTTTATCTTTTCTTTTTACAACAATATCGTTGTACTTAAAAATATATTTACCCTTCTTTTTGCCGAAACCTTTTCTTGAGAAATACATTAAAAAGTATTCGAATTCTCGAATTATTTCCTTTTCAACTTCAGTCATTTTTCGTTCTATATTTTTGTATTCCATATAATACTCCGCTCCTCTTCGAACGAATGAAATGGAATCTTTTTCTTTTTGCCTCTTGAACTTCCCCTCATAATAAATCGCGATTTTCTCATTGTCTTTAAGAACATCTATAGCGGATGGAGCTTGTTTTTTGTAATATTCAAAATCATCGAAACAAAGGGTCAACTGTCTATCTTGATTATCAATAATAACAACCTCCAATTCTCGCTTCTTTTCTGCAATAGTGTTATAGCGCACATAATACGTTCCCGCTTTTAAATTTTTAAGCTCTGTTTTTAGAGATCGACTTTTATGAATCAGCTTACGGCCTTTGTAAACTTTGATAAGTCCAGCTTCCGTTTCGCATTCGCTTCTGCACTGACTCAAATGGATAACCAGAGTAGAGGCATTTACTTTTGAAAAGGAAATATAAACAAAAACAAATAGGTAGAAAATGATTTTCATGAAATTCTGCTTTCTGCGAAAGTAAATAAATTCAGACAAGAACAGTACTATATAAATGGAGAATTTATCAAAAAACATACAGTTCTATTTCCTCTTTAAAAACCTTATATTTGGAATTCTAAATTAAATAAATGGCCTTTTTTAATCCCGATTTCATTCAATTTTTCAAGGATTTAGCTCCCAACAACAACAAAGACTGGTTTGATGAAAATCGCAGCCGCTACGAAAATAATATTCGAGAACCATTCAAATCTTTCGTTGACCACATGATTGAGGAGTTAAGCGCCGAAAATCCTGATTTAAAAGACTTGCAGAACAAGCACTGCATTTTCCGCATCAACCGTGATATTCGTTTCTCAAAAGATAAAACGCCTTACAAAATGAATGTGAGTGCAGCGATCTTAGTCGGCGGGAAAAAAAATCACATGGCAGAAGGTACTTATTTTGAATTGGGTCCTGAGCATGTCCGAATTTATGGCGGTTTATACGAAATGGACAAAGATTCTTTGCTTCAAATACGCGAAGGAATTGCAGCAAATTCAGAAGAATTCAAAAAGCTTTATACTGACACAAACTTTGAATCACTTTTCGGATACATTCGCGGTGATCAAAATAAAATTATTCCGAAGGAATTAAAAGCCGCGGGCGAACAAGAACCCTTAATCTATAACAAGCAACTTTACTTTTTTGTAGAATATCCACCAGAAATTCTACTCGAAGAAGATTTTGACAAAATAATACGTAATGCCTACAAAACGGCTAGACCTATTGAACAATTTTTCTCTAAATTATTAAAACGATAACATGAAAAAATACATTTTCCTTACGCTTTCCTTTGTCTTCCTATTGGGGAACTTCACAGCACAAACTAAACTTACGTTGGAGGATGCCGTGATGCAACAATACCGCAAATATGCTCCAGAAAGTATGCCTTTTTTCAAATGGATTCCAAACACGGATGACTATACTTTTTTAGACGGCTATACTATTTTAAAGAAAGCTTCATTTGCAAATACGGCGGCAAAAGATTTGGCCAATATAGCAGATGTTAACAAAGCTTTAGGTTCTAAATTGCCCTGGTTTTCGGGTTTCCAATGGAAAAATGAAAATGAATTTTGGGTGAACGACGGAATAAATTTCTACAGCTACAACATTGTTTCAAAAGATGGCAAAACACTTATTTCTCTTATAGATGATGCTGAAAATGCAACTTTCGAACCAAGAACAGAAAATGTTGCCTATACAAGAGCCAACAATTTATACATTCAAACAACAGACGGACAAAAAATAAAAGTCACGCTAAATGATGATAAGAATATCGTTTCAGGCCAGGCCATTGCTCGAAGCGAATTTGGTATTACAAACGGCATATTTTGGTCGCCAAATGGAAAACTATTGGCTTTTTATCAAAAAGACGAAACAAACGTTCACAATTATCCACTTTTAGACAACAATGCTTATCCAGGCGCTTTGAAGTCGATAAAATACCCAATGGCTGGACAGAAGTCTGAAAAACCTAGAGTTGGAGTTTATAATCTTGAAACAAAGAATACTGTATTTATAAGTCCGGCAGGTGATTCTGAAGATTATTTGACCAATCTATCTTGGACGCCAGACAACAAATACGTTCTTATTGCTGAAGTAAATCGTGGCCAAAATGCTATGAAATTGGATGTTTATGATGCGATATCAGGGGAATTCGTTCGCACTTTATTAGAAGAAAGCAACGCAAAATGGATAGAACCAGAACACCCTGCATTCTTCCCTTCAGATAAAAGCAACAACTTTATTTGGGTTTCTGAAAAATCAGGTTTTAACAATTTGTATTACTATGACTTCAATGGAAAATTGATCAAACAATTGACAGACAATAAATTTGTGTTGAAAAATATCGTTGGTGCTTTTGCAAATGGAACACAAGTTTATTTCACTGCGACTGGAATAAACGCCATGAACACTTTGGTTTACAATGTTGATTTGTCAGGAAAGCAAACCTTAATTACGCAAGAAGAGGGGACACATAATGTTGAAATTTCGACAGATGGCCAATATATTTTCGATGCATTCTCTTCTCATTCTGTCCCGAGTAAATCCATTGTTTACACCTCAAAAGGAAAGAAAGAAAAAACACTTTTAACTGGAACGAACAAATACGAAGGAGTTGATATTGGTTCGATCACCATCGGTGAACTGACTGGAAAGGATGGAACAAAATTGTACACACGTACGATCAAACCAAAAAACTTTGATCCCAATAAAAAATACCCCGTTCTGGTATACGTTTACGGCGGACCTCATGCGCAAATGATTACAAATTCCTGGTTGGATGGGTCAAGTTTGTGGATGCATTGGATGGCGGAACAAGGTTATATTGTTTTCACATTGGACAACAGAGGTTCAGGCGAAAGAGGATTTGCATTCGAAAGTCAAATTCACCGGCAAGTAGGAACTGTTGAACTTGAGGATCAAATGACAGGAGTGGAGTATTTAAAATCACTTCCTTATGTCGACGGAAAACGCTTAGCCGCTCACGGATGGAGTTTCGGGGGTTTCATGACAACTTCATTGATGTTGCGTGAAGCTGGAACATTTAATGTTGGAGTTGCTGGCGGACCCGTTACCGATTGGAAATATTACGAGGCGATGTACGGTGAACGCTACATGGACACTCCTGAGGAAAATAAGGAAGGTTATGAAATGGCAAGTCTAATGACCCATGCCGATAAATTGATAGGAAAACTATTGTTGATTTCTGGAACTGTCGATCCAGTTGTAGTAATGCAACATAGTATGTCGTTAGTAGAAACTTTTGTTGGTCTTGGCATACAAGTGGATTTCTTTCCTTACCCTATGCATGAGCACAACGTTCGCGGAAAAGATCGAGTTCATTTGATGACGAAAGTTTTGGAATACGTTATTGAAAATAACAAGTAGGCGTTTAACAGTCATTTGAAAGCGAAACCAAAAGAAATTTTGGTTTCGCTTTTTTTATCCGAAAACTATATTGTAATATTGCAATATATCTTTATTGTGGGCGCAACTAAAATAGCATCTTTTCCAGAATCACAGCTCGAAATAGCCGCTTTAATGAAAGCACTTGGTCATCCAGCTCGGGTTGCCATTCTAGAGCATTTAATTCACGTAAAAGCGTGTATTGGAAACGACATTGTAGATCTTCTTTCTCTTTCTCAACCGACAGTTTCTCAACATTTGCGAGAATTAAAAAATGTTGGACTAATAAAGGGAAGCGTTGAAAAAAATTCAATTTTTTATTGCCTCAACGAAGAAAAAGTTGAACAAATACTAAATTATATTAAGCAAATAAATTTCGTTTTAGAGACGGATAAAAAATGCTGTTAAAAACAAAAGACATGAAACTTTCTGAATTTAAAACCGCCCTACAAAACACCCCATTACAATTTAGCCTTGAAGACGGAAGTAAGGTGCCAGCACATTTCCATATTACTGAAATTGGTGCTATTTCAAAGAATTTTATTGATTGCGGAGGAACATTGCGCAACGAAGAAAAAGTAAGTTTTCAATTGTGGTTTACCCACGATACAAATCATCGTTTGGCTACTGAGAAACTACTTCAAATCATTGAAATTGGTGAAAATAAAATCGGTTTGAAAGACGAAGAAATTGAGATTGAATACCAAGGATTAACGATAGGGAAATTCGGTTTAGACAGATCAGATTTTGGTTTTCAATTGACAAATAAGCAAACAGCTTGTTTAGCAGAAGAACAGTGTGGGATTCCACCAGTTGAAAAAACAAAATTAGTCATGTCTGGTCTCAGCGGCGAATCTTGCACACCTGGTGGTGGCTGTTGTTAATTTACTAGCATGAAAAAAATTCTAAAAGAATACTGCGCGAAACGCTGCACAGAATTCGATTTTATACCTGAAAATCGGAAAGTGGAATTAGCGAAAATTGCTGCTTACGTTAGATATAAAGAAGACGAACCTATCAACTTGCTTTTTGTCTGCACGCACAATTCACGCAGAAGTATTTTTGGGCAAATTTGGGCTAAAGTAGCTTCAAGATATTTTAGCTCTGAAAATATTGAAACTTATTCTGGCGGAACAAATGTTACAGAGTTCAATAGCAACGCAGTTCAAACATTGACCAATACCGGCTTCGATTTAAAAGTAGAGGGCCACAAAGAAAACTCCATTCATCGTATCATTTTCGATCAACCTGAAAATGCTGCAATATGCTATCCCAAATTAGTCGACGACAAAGTTTATCCCACTGAAAATTTTGGAACGATAATAACGTGCAATGATGCCGATAAAAACTGTCCTGTTGTCCTTGGTTCTGAGTTGCGTGTTTCTCTGCCTTATAACGATCCAAAATCAAGTGATGGAACAGACATATAAATAGAGACTTACTTCAATGCATCAAAACAAATTGCTACAGAAATGCTTTATTTGTTTTCTATTACAAAATAAAAAATGTCTATTTCTAAAGCGTCTAAACTTTTTATCCTTGAGTCTTTTGTTACTTTCCAACTTCTTTTTATTGGCACAGGTTCAATTGTCGCAAGTGAAATGCACCCCGAACTATTTGGCGATTTTAGCATAGGCATTTATTTCGGTTTATCTATTTTTCTTGGTATACTTTTCTTTGGAAGAATATCTACCGCACACATGAAACCTGCTGCTACTTTTTTTGCTTTTTTGAATAAAG
>JBDNIA010000540.1:0-7446 GCA_041688525.1 Crocinitomicaceae bacterium
ATTATCTGACAAAACCTTTCAGTTTTGACGAATTTGAACTTAGAATACAGTCACTGCTTAAAAGAGTTAATATTCATGTTGTCGTTGAAGATCCGAAGATATATGAACTTGGGAGATTTGAGTTTAATTGTGAAGAACACACAATTACGGGAAGAACGGATAAGAAAACGCTCACAAAAAAAGAAAATCAAATTCTGAAAATTTTATGTAAAAATATGAATAGAGTTGTGGCCAGAGAAATAGTCCTGACTGCAGTTTGGGGACAAGATGATTATTTCGTTGGCCGCAGTCTAGACGTTTTCATCACAAAACTTCGAAAATATTTAAAAGAGGATGAATCTGTTCAAATTTTAAATATTCACGGTGTTGGATTTAAATTGGAAAGTGCAGAGTCATGAAAGCTATTTATATACTTCATCTTGAAACTAGTACTAAGGTTTGTTCGGTTGCCTTATCTAAAAATGGTGAACTAGTTCAATTAAAAGAAGCAAAGGATGCGGAGTTTTCTCACGGTGAGAAATTAACATTATATGTAGAAGAAATTATTCAGACGGAAAAAATTACTTTTAAAGATTTAGCGGCTGTTTCTATTGCTTCTGGTCCAGGATCATATACGGGCTTAAGAATTGGGACTTCTACGGCTAAAGGTTTTTGTTATGCTTTAAATATCCCGTTTCTTGCGGTGGATGCTCTTGAAAGTTTAGCCCAAATTGCAAGAAAAAAGTATTCCGATAAAAATATCTGTCCCATGATAGACGCTCGAAGAATGGAGGTTTATTCTGCAATTTACGCACCAAATATGAAGGTATTAAAAAAAATATCAGCGGATATTCTTGATGAATCTACCTATATTGAATACGATAATTTAGTTTGCTTGGGAGATGGAATGCCCAAGGCAAAAGAGATTTGGGCGCAAAGAGAAATTGTTTTTGATGATGAAATTCTATGTTCTTCGAGCGGACAAGTAGAAAGGGCCTATCAAAAATACACGAATAAGGAGTTTGAAGATTTAGCCTATTTCGAGCCGTTTTATTTGAAAGACTTTATTGGAACTGTAAAAAAGAACCCAGTTTAATGTCCATTCTATCTCAATACTCTGAAACAATTTTCTTCACGAATTTGTTACCTAAATACAATGAATTTACAAGAAACTATTAACGCGAGTACAAAGCCATTTTTAATTGCTGGCCCATGCAGTGTAGAAACGCCAGACCAAATGATGAATATCTGTTTGGATTTGGCAAAAAACGAAAAGGTACACGCCTTGCGTGCTGGAATATGGAAACCTCGAACTCGCCCAGATTCGTTTGAAGGAGTTGGCTCTATAGGCTTACCTTGGTTAGTTGATGCCGGTAAAAAAGCCGGATTACCTACCGCAACAGAAGTCGCCAATAAGCACCACGTAGAATTAGCCTTGAAAGCCGGTGTAGATATTTTATGGATAGGCGCCCGCACAACTGTGAATCCATTTGCCGTGCAAGAAATTGCAGATGCTTTGACGGGTGTGAAAATACCGGTAATGGTGAAAAACTCTATAAATCCAGATTTAGAATTATGGATTGGGGCTTTTGAGCGATTAGAAAAAGCGGGATTAGATGATTTGGTCGCTATCCATAGAGGATTTTCGTTTTATAAGCACCCAAAATATCGAAATGTGCCAAGTTGGGAAATTCCAATGGGCTTTCGATCTCGGCGTCCTGAAATTCCTTTAATTTGTGACCCTAGTCATATTTCGGGTAAACGAGATTTATTGTTGGAAGTTAGTCAGAAAGCCATGGATTTGAATTACCATGGTTTGATGATAGAAACGCATCCAGATCCTGATAATGCTTGGTCTGATGCTGCACAGCAGGTAACTCCTGAAGGACTTAAAAACATGATGAAAACCATCATTCTTCGAACAGAAATCGCGAGTAATGAAATGATTCAACCGCTGGTAGAACTTCGCCAGAAAATTGGTTTATTGGATGATCGCATTTTTGATTTACTTGCCGCTCGAATGATACTAAGCGAGGAAGTTGGTGATTTCAAAAAGCAGAATAAAATCACTATTTTTCAACAAGAACATTGGGCTAAAATGATTATCGGTCGCCTTTCTAAAAGTGAAGAATATAACTTGACGGAAAGATTTATTCGCCAAACAATGGACGCTATTCACCAAGAGTCTATTCGTCATCAAACGAAAGTGATGAATCCTAAACAAGATAATTCAAACTATAAATGATAATTTATCCTGGAAAATATACGGGGAATATTTTAATTCCGTCATCAAAAAGTGACGGCCAACGCGCAATTTTGTCCGCTTGTTTGGCGCATGGAATTTCTAAAATAAAAAATATTGGTGTAAGTGCGGATGAATTGAGTATGTTGGATAATATACGTTCGCTTGGTGCTGAAGTTAGTGAAAATGAGGATGATTTTTCAATAAAAGGAACCACAAATATTCCTAATTTTTTGTCAATTAATGTCGGAGAAAGTGGTTTGGGAGCTCGCCTAATCAGTTCTTTTTTAATGACTCAAAAAGGTAAATTTGAAATAAATGGAGTAGGTACACTTACCGCACGACCAATGACTTTTTTTAAAGAAAATTTTGAAGAAAAAATTCCGCAAATAAAAGATTACAATGGATTTTTACCGCTCCTAATTGAAGGCCCATATCTCGGGGGTAAATTGACCGTAAACGGAGCGCATAGTTCTCAGTATATTTCAGGACTTCTCATGGCCTTGCCTTTAGTAGAAAACGATTCTGAATTATTTGTTGAGGACTTAAACAGTAAACCATATGTCCAAATGACAATTGATACCTTGTCAAAATTTGGCGTGGAGATCAGTCATGATAATCTTCGGCATTTTAAAATTAAAGGCAATCAAAAATATTTACCAACGAACTATACGATTGAAAGTGATTGGAGCTCTGCTTCCTATTGGTTAGTCGCCTCCGCTTTAGGGAAACAGATTAGTGTAGAAGGTTTAAATAGTAATAGTTTACAAGCCGACAGAGCAATCTTAAAGGCTTTTGAAGCAGCGAATTGTACAGTGGAATATCGTGAAAAAAGAATGTCTATTCGAGGTGAAGAGCGCAAACCTTTTTCTTTCGATGCCACGGATTGCCCGGATCTATTTCCCACGTTAGCAGTGTTTGCTGCTTTGACGAATGGAGTTAGCACAATTTATGGCTTGAGCAGATTGGTGAACAAAGAAAGTAATAGGGCATTAACGGTTAAAACAGAGTTTGAGAAATTAGGAATTTCCATTTACCTTGATGAAGCCATAGACGCGATGATAATTGAGGGAAAAGACAAAATTCACGGAGGACGTGTCAGCTCTAACTATGATCACAGAATTGCAATGAGTGTGGCGATTTTGGGACTTTTCGCAGAGAACTCAATTCAAATTGATTATCCCGAAGCGGTAAAAAAAAGTTATCCTAGTTTCTGGGAGGATCTAAGAAAGTTGAAAGCATAAAAAAAGTAGAAATTATAGCACGTATTTGAATTTTTTATTTGCTTGATTCTTTTAAATATTCATCCGCTGTCCATTTTAGTAAAAATACCTATCTTGTGTAGTCTCTAGCTTAAAATTTCGGAGATTTCTTTTCATGCAAATAGTTCCAAAAACAGGTTTTAAGGGTTTAGTTGAAAATTGGCAAAGTGATTTGCTTGCATCAATAAGTGTGTCGCTTGTGGCTCTTCCATTGGGCCTCGCAGTGGCTTTTGCTTCGGGATTCGAGCCTATTTCGGGTATTATTTCCGCCATAATTGGTGGAATAGTCGCTACTCTTTTTCGCGGAAGTTATATTGGAATAAATGGTCCAGCCGCCGGACTGATTGCTGTAATTCTTACAGCAATCGCTTCTTTAGACGACGGTTCAGGACAAGCACTCAATTATACATTAGCTGTTTTTTTTATTTCGGGGGCTTTGCAAGTAATCTTGGGGATATTAAAGTTAGGTCGTTTTGCCGACATCTTTCATCCAACAGTGATTCGCGGAATATTGGCGGGAATTGGAATTATCATCGTGGCCAAGCAAATTCATTTAGCGCTCGGAACGGAAGCGACCTCAACTAAAATCATTGACGATTTAATTAGTGTTGTAACGCACTTTAAAGATATTAATCCATTTGTTGCCATAATTTCATTAATGGGACTCGTGCTTTTGGTTTGGCACTCAAAAATCAGTTACAAACTTTTTCACTTTTTACCGGCTCCAATTTGGGTTCTTTTGCTCTCTCTTCCATTGGTTTATCTTTTTAATTTTTTTGTACCTCACAGTATAGAAATGTTAGGTAATGCATACGAAGTTGGGCCAGATTTATTGGTAAATATCCCTGATAATTTGGCTGAAGCAATCATACATCCGAATTTTTCTAAAATATATACCTTGACGTTTTGGTTAGCCGTTATATCAGTTACGATGGTTTCCACGATTATCACTTTGGCGAGCAGTAAAGCAGTTGATAAATTGGATCCCTACAAACGACGAACAAATCTCAACAAAGATTTAATAGGTGTTGGCTTAGCGACCATGGTCTCAGGCGCCATTGGTGGATTGCCAATTGTAACGGTAATTGTACGAAGTACGGTAAATGTCAACAACCACGCGAAAACAAAATGGTCTAATTTCTACCATGGAATTCTATTGATAATGTTCGTTTTTATTATGGCGCCATTTATTCAACAAGTTCCCTTAGCGGCACTGGCAATTTTATTAGTGTATAACGGGTTTAAGCTGGCGTCACCCCGCGTATTTAGACAAGTGTATAAACAAGGAGTTGAGCAAGTTATTTATTTTGTTGCCACAATAATTCTGGTAATTTTTACAGATATTCTAACTGGAATTATCGGGGGTTTACTCCTTGCGTTGATTGTACATTTCGCGATGGCAAAATTATCATTTTCTGATTTTTTCAATATGATATTCAATTCTGGAACAAAGATGAAAATCCAAAAAGATGGAAAAGTGAACATAGAATTAAAAGGGATTACAAATTTTTTGGGAACATTGAGAATTGATAAAATATATAGAGAAGTCCCTGAAAAATCAAATGTGCTTATCGACTTGTCTGGTTCACGGCTAATTGATCTTTCCATTTTGGAACTAACTTATGAATTTGAAAGAACGCACGAAAGTTTAGGTGGGAAAGTGGAAATAATAGGATTGGAGAATCATATTTCTTCCTCGTTCCATAAATTGGCGATGAGACTAAATACAAAAGATTCAAAACAGAAGCTGACATCTCGAGAAAAAAGTATTCATATAATGGCCATGAAAAATGGATGGGACTACTCTTATGATCCCGTTTCAGACTTGTATTTTGAATCTTTTTATTTTTTTAAGTCTCGCCCCATTGAATTTAAATCCAATGTAATATCGGGTACTGAAAACAATATGGATTGGGAAGTTTCTGATGTTACATTTGACGAAGGAGCCTACTTGGCTTTAGAAGAATATCAAACCACTGTCGAGATGATTAAATTACCCTTTTCTATTCCAAAGTTCACAATCGAGAGAAAGGGTCTGCTCGATAAGTATATTAAAATAAAAGAGCGTAAGGATATAGATTATCAATTGTATCCGACATTCTCTTCGAAGTTTAAGGTGAAAGTTGAAGATAAGAAAGAAATGGATGATTTCTTAAGTAAAGGATTACGAGAATTAATTGAAGAAAGCGATATTCATCACATTGAAAGTAATGGCGAAGCGATATTGATCTTTAATGACCAAATGCGGCTTGCACGACAGGACGAGTACGAGAAAATTATTAATTTCTCCGCGGATATGAGAAAATTATTGTGGTAGAATAAACTGTAACCAATCTAGCGAAACTCGTTTTGGTGAAACAAATAGTACAATTTTTTATGAAAAAAACATTTACAATCGCGTTACTGGTCTCAGTTTTTTTTGTTCTTGGTTTATCGAAATTAGCCCCCAATCCGAAAAAAGCTTTTGAAAAATTTCTTAAGACGAGTGCATATACATTTATTCCAGAAGGAAAAGTGTTTGTCAATAATCAAGAAAAATCGGTGAATGGATTCTACATCTCAAAAGGGGAGGTGACCAACCGGCAATACAAGGAATTTTTAAAATATTTAAAGGATAATAATGAGATTGAAAAGTTGAAAATTTGTCAAATCGATTCCTCAAATTGGTCCACGGAAAATTCTTTTAGTGTTGCTTTCGTTTCTCATTATCACAGCCATCCTTCATATTACAATTATCCAGTTGTCAATATTTCACATGAAGCCGCTGAACTTTATTGTGGGTTTATTTCAGCAGCACTTTCAATCAATTTTCCTGGAATCATTGTAACTTGCAGATTGCCGTCATATACCGAATATGTGCGCGCCGCAAGAGGAGACGATCCAAATATGTCTTATGGCTGGAATTCCTCATTAACGAGAAATAAAGATGGGCAAATCCTAGGAAATTTCACCCGACTTGGCGAAGAATGTATCACGAGAAACAAAGAAACAGGCAAATTTGAGGTTAGTTTAAGTGGCTTACAAACACATACAAGTGGTTCGTTTGACATCCTCGCACCAAGCGAATCCTATTGGCCCAACCAATTTGGGGTATACAACCTCAGTGGAAACGCAGCCGAAATGATCAGTGAAAAAGGAATTGCTGTTGGCGGCTCTTGGAAAAATCCAGGTTATGATGTGCGAATTGACTCGAAAACAGAATTTTCAGAATCTGATAAAACAGTCGGGTTTCGAGTTGTTTTTGACTATTCTTGTGCTGGGGAATAGCACACAATTGGATTAAAAAGATACTCTTTTCAGGAAAATTCCACACTACTATTTCTATCCCGCAACGAAGAATCCATCTTGCTAGTTCATCACAGTTCGTTTGTGCACGTTCTAACTATTCACTTTCTTGGAAAGGTTTGTTGTATGTTGACGCTCTGGATTCCAAAGTACAATTCTTGATTTATCAGAGAAAGGTGATTGAGCCAAAGGTCTAAGCGTAAAATTTTTTAGTCAACAATCAGCTTTTTAATCACGTTCTGGGCGCTTTGCCTATTTGAAATATGAATTAAATAAATACCTGAATCAAAATTTTTCGTGTCTATCGTATTTTCTGATTTTTTTAACTTTCCGATTTTTAAAACCTGGCCTAAATAATTATAGATGGTATAATTATATATTCTGTCGTCTATATTGTCGACATAAAATTGTTCTCCTCTTTTAACCGGATTTGGGTAAAATTCAGGAAAAGTATTTAAAGTCATGTCATTTGCTGAAAGGGAAGTGCTACAAGAATTCCAAGCCATACTGTAATGACTATTCATATATTCAATTAAAACTTCCGAAAAAGCTATTGCGAACTGTGCTCTGTTGGTAGCGCTGTCTCGAATCCCCGTAAAATTTAATTCCATTTGCACTCCGTTTATGTCAATTCCCGACGAATAACAAGTTTGATTTGCAGTAATATATCCTCCGCTA
>JBDNIA010000541.1:0-14482 GCA_041688525.1 Crocinitomicaceae bacterium
GGTGAAACGGGTTCGGGTAAATCTATCCTTTTAGGAGCGATTAATTTGATTTTAGGCGAACGAGCAGACTTTTCACTAATTGGTCCCGACAGCAATAAAACATTTGTGGAAGCTGAATTCAACATCACAGATTTAAACTTAAAAGATTGGTTTTTATCTAATGATGTTGATTATGAACAGCCTTGCCTTGTTCGGCGTGAAATAAACAATCAAGGCAGATCGCGCGCATTCGTAAATGACACACCTGTTTCCTTACAGCAAGTTAAACAGTTAACTGAGCGACTTATAAATATCCACTCGCAACATCGTACTACTGCGCTTCGAGATAAAAATTTTCATGGAGAAATATTAGATGTATTAGCGGGAATAGAGCAGGAAGTTTTAGAATTTTCAGCTGATTACAACACTTTTAAATCGGAAATAAAGAAGCTTAGAGATGAGGAAGAGCGGGTTGCTAAAGCAGATGCAAACAGAGATTATTTAACATTTCAATTGGAGGAAATCACAATGTTAAACTTGGAATCTAATGTTTATTCTAAATTAGAAGAAGAGCTAGGTTTACAGCAGAATATGGACGATATAATTTTGTCCTTGGACGCTATAAGTAACTCGCTTGTTGATGATGCCGGCTCACTTCCTTTGTTGAAGACATTAAAATCAAAATTAGAACGCAGTAAAATTGAAGACGCAAAATTGGTTGATTTAACACTTCGTTTGAATTCTTCCATTTTGGAGTTAGAGGATATTGCTGCAGATTCTAGTAGTTATTTAGATCGATTGGAAAAAAATCCAGAAAGATTAATTGAGTTAACGACGAAAATAGACGCGTATAATCGAGTTTTGCAAAAACACAAAAGTTCAAGCCAATTGGAATTGATGGAACTCGAAAATAATTGGAAAAGTCAACTTTCTTTGGCCACAGAGGGTCAAGCTCAGATTCTTGAAATGAAAGCTTCACTAGAACGGTACGAGTCTAAATTAAACGATCGAGCAAAAAAAATACATGAGAAACGACAAAACGGAGCATTAAAAATTCAGAAACAGGTGACTGTATTGCTCGATGAGTTAAAAATGCCAAATACTACTTTGCAGTTTGAACTTACGCCAACGGTAGAACTTAATTCGAAAGGCAGAACTGCGGTTTCTTTGTTGTTTTCAACGAATAAAGGCATTCCTGTTCAACCGATTGAGAAAATAGCAAGTGGAGGTGAACTTTCAAGATTAATGTTGGCTATTCAATGTTTAATTTCAGAGAATAAACATCTTCCGAGTATAATTTTTGATGAAATAGATACAGGAGTATCTGGAGAAGTTGCTCAAAAAATTGGAAAACTTCTCAATCGAATGGGTAAAAATCTTCAACTAATTGCAATTTCTCATTTGCCACAAGTTGCAGGCAAAGCGACGTCGCACATAAAAGTTGAAAAATTTGAGAAAAGCGGACGAACTTTGTCAAGTTTGAAGCAACTTTCTAAAGAGGAAAGAGTGGAGGAGATTGCACGATTAATGAGCGGTGAAGATATAAACGAAGCGGCTCTAATAAATGCAAAATCATTAATGGACGAGATATGAAGTGGTTTTTAGAAGAGAAATATCTAGCGGCTAAAAATCCTATCCATTTCGGAGATGGTGCAGTTTTCCTTGGTAGTTGTTTCTCACAGAACATATACGGAAAAGGCCAAAGACTGGGATTCAATTTTAAACAAACACGCTTTGGGACAATTTTCCATCCTATTCCCATTGCTAGGATTCTATTGGAAGCATTGAAAAATACCGAATCTAATAGAATTGTCGAAAACAATGGACGCTTCTTTTCTTGGGATGCTACTACAAAATTGTATGCAGACTCCGAAGCGAATATCCAGGCTATTTTAGATGAAGAACGATTGAAGCTCAGAGAAAATCTAAAGGAAGCTAAATATCTGTTTCTGACATTTGGTTCCGCGAAAGGTTATATAAATACCGATAAATTAGTTGTAGCGAATTGCCATAAGGTGTCAAGTAGTCAATTTGAAGTTGAAATATCAGAGGTAGACCAACTTGTCTATACTTATAAAAAGCTAATTGAAATACTTCAAAATTATAACCCAGGTTTAGAAATAGTTTTGACAGTTAGTCCCGTGCGCCATTCCAAAGATGGTTTGGTTGAGAATAATAGAAGTAAGTCTAGATTGCTTTTATTATGCGAGGAACTCGCTAGGATAGAGAAGGTATCTTATTTTCCCGCGTACGAATTGGTCATTGATCAATTGCGAGATTATCGTTTTTACAGTTCAGACTTGGTTCATCCCAATAAAGAGGCGATAGATTATGTTTGGAATATTTTTGAAGAAGTTTATTTTAAACAAACGACAAAAGAAATTTCCGCTAAAGTGGATAAGTTTCGTTCCTATTTTGATCATATTCCAATTCATAAAGAAAATCAGCGTGATACTGATGTTAGATTTAAAAAGGAGAGTGAATTAAAATCCTTTTTAACTGCTCATTCGGAAATTATATGGTAAAAAAAAGAGCAACTTTTCAGCTGCTCTATCATATAATTTAAATCGGCATTATCTGGTAACAAGAATAATACCTTTGTAATTTTTATTTTCACCTTCCAATGGATTAGTAAGCGTTACTTTCCAAATATAGCTAGAACTGCTTATCGCCAAGTTTCCCGAACGCTTGTCAATTCCATCCCAACCGGCATTTGCATCATTTGTTTGGTAAACAATACTCCCATCTTTTGGATCAATTATTACTAATGTGAAACCCGTATTCCGCTGTTTTAAGGCAAAAGGCATGAATGTATTTCTTCGTAAATCGTTGTGCAATGGATTGAAAGCGTCAACCGCCATCAAATTATAGTCGTTCGAAATAGTCACAACTTTGCTCGTTGAGTTTTTACATCCGTTTTGATCGGTTACTTCTAATTCTATTGTATGTCGGCCCTCTTTGAAAAAGTGGAATTCATTTTCTTTTTCTGCTAGTATGGCTTTTGTTTTGTCGCAAGTCCATCTATACTCATGAGCAATGAAATTAGTGCTTACGACGCTAGATGGCAATCCATTTTTATAAATATTTGTTTGATCAAGCTCAAAATCTGGCTCTTTTGCTGAGTTCACTATGAACGTTTGCTCTTTTTCAAAATTATTATCTGAAATCGAATATATTCCTTCTTCTGTTAAATGAAGGGTTGTCTCTTTATTCGATGCTATTTTTTCTATTTTTCCACTAGGGAAAGTAACAATAAGATTTCGCGTATTTGTATTTGAAATTTTAACCTTTTCGTTCTGACATTGATTGGCAATACTAGGGATTGAAATTGGTGCACTATTTATAACACCACTTGGTTCTTGCAACTTATTTTTTAGAATAACAGTATTTGGTAATTCCCCAACAATAAGGTTTTGATTTGTATTCTCTACTTTTTTCGAAGGAGTTCCTTTAGTCGACGAAACAGTTGACATTGATGTCTTCAGGATGGGTCTAATTAAAGGCTGAGTTGTATTGTTTGTAGTTTTCGAACTGTTAATCGTATTTAGAATTGCTTCCTTATTATCTGTTGTATTCGTTGGCTTATCAGGAGTTGACTTTTTCGGCACAACTCGTGTATCTGAATTTTCTTTATCGGTAATAGGAGACAAAGCTAGGAAATAAAAAGCAGTGAAAATTCCAATTATTCCAAGCACAATCGCAGAAGCACTCCAAACCTTGAAAGGTTTCTTGGGTGCTGCAACCGGCATCGCTATATCAAGTCTGGATTGAAGATCCACCCATGCTTGAGGATTGTAAGGTGCATCCAAGTTTTGGAGACTGTCCTTGAATAAGTTTTCTAAATTTTGACTCATTATAATTGGTCTATTTTTTCAAATTTTTCTTTTAATATTTTTCGCAAATTCAACTTAGCTTTAGCCAAATTAGATTTAGATGTACCTTCGGTAACACCTAATATTTCGCCGATTTGCTTGTGTGTATATTCTTCAATTACATACAAGTTAAAAACAGTTTTGTAGGCTGGCGTCAGTTGATTGATTGCTTCAAGAGCAATTTCTGCTTTTAAGCTTTTTAATTCAATTTCTTCCGATTCGACCATAGGGTTAACGGCTTCAAGAACAAACTCTTCGTCGTTTTCCTTACGTATTGGATCTTTTTTCGATTTACGTATTGCATCGATACAGGTATTGGCAAAAATTCTGCGCAACCACCCTTCAAAAGAACCTGTGTGATCGTAAGCACCCAATTTTTCAAAGACCTTTATGAAACCAACCTGAAGAACTTCTTGTGCATCATCAAGATTGCGATGATAACGCATACAAACAGAGAGCATTTTCCCGTAAAAGAGCTTAAATAGTTGCTCTTGAAACTTTCTGTCGTTCTCAATGCAACCCGTAATAATTCTTTTTAGTTGTTTGCTATTTTCCACATTATTTTCATTTGAGAGACGTCGAACTACGTTCTTGGTTGCCTTTTGTGTCTCTTTTATTAATTGTTTGGCTTTTTCATATACAATACCACACAAAATAACTAAATTTTCGTTCAATATACTTACTTTTGCATTGTTTTAAAAGAGTTTATTTACACAAAAAAAATACAATGAAAGTAACAGTAGTTGGTGCGGGTAACGTTGGTGCAACATGCGCAGACGTATTGGCACACAGAGAAATTGCCAACGAAATCGTATTGTTGGACATCAAAGAAGGTTTTGCTGAAGGTAAAGCATTAGATATTTGGCAGTCAGCTCCAATTGGATTGTATGATTCTAGAACGATTGGTTCTACAAACGATTACTCCAAAACAGCTAACTCAGAAGTAGTAGTAATTACTTCAGGTTTGCCAAGAAAACCGGGAATGTCACGTGATGATTTAATCGCAACAAACGCAGGAATCGTTAAATCTGTTACTGAAAATGTAATTAAATATTCTCCAAACGCGAAAATCATTATCGTTTCCAATCCTTTGGACGTAATGACTTACTGCGCATATTTATCAGCGAAAGTTGATTCTAAAAATGTGTTCGGTATGGCAGGTGTTTTGGATACAGCACGTTACCGTGCTTTCTTGGCAGAAGAATTAAATATTTCTCCAAAAGATATTCAAGCAGTATTGATGGGTGGTCATGGAGACACAATGGTTCCACTTCCAAGATATACGACTGTAGCTGGAATTCCTGTAACTGAATTAATCAGCACAGAGAAATTGAATGAAATTATCGAAAGAACTAAATTCGGTGGTGGTGAAATCGTAAAATTGTTAGGAACATCTGCTTGGTATGCACCAGGCGCAGCTGCAGCCCAAATGGTTGAAGCTATCGTTCGTGACCAAAAACGTATTTTCCCAGTATGTGCAATGTTGAACGGTGAATATGGAATGAAAGATATTTTCCTTGGTGTTCCAGTTATCCTTGGAAAAGGAGGAATTGAGAAAATCATCGAATTAGATTTGAACGCAGAAGAAAAAGCGTTGTTAGACGAATCAGCTGTTGCCGTTAGAGGTGTAATGGATGTTTTGGATAATATGAATGTTGCAGGGTAATAAGACGTCATATTTTTACATATTAGACGAGAGACTTGGTTCCAATTTGCGACCAAGTCTCTTTTTTTGGAATGGTATTTCAAAAAAAAAGACCCAAGCTCGCTAGAGGTTGAGTCTTTTTTTTGTCCTGAAGTCTTAAAGTCTACTTTTTATAAAACGGCAATTTAACAACTTTCGCTTTCACTCCTTTATCACGGATGGAAATGAAAATCTCGGAATCTAAAGCTGCATTTTGAACACTCACATACCCAAGTCCAATCGCAATTTTCATGCTAGGTGACATTGTACCTGAAGTTACATGTCCAATTTTATTTCCTGAAGCATCGTGAATTTCGTAATCGTGACGTGGAATTCCTCTGTCAACCATTTCGAAAGCAACTAATTTTCGCGTGACTCCCGTTTCTTTTTGTTTTGCTAAGAAATCAGCATCGACGAAGTCTTTCGTGAATTTTGTAATCCATCCTAAACCTGCTTCTAAAGGAGAAGTTGTCTCGTCAATATCGTTTCCGTAAAGACAGAATCCCATTTCCAGACGTAATGTATCTCTTGCCGCTAAACCAATTGGTTTAATTCCAAATGAAGCTCCTGCCTCTAATACTTCCGCGTAAACTTGTTTAACTTCGCTGTTTTTGCAGTAAATCTCAAACCCACCAGAACCAGTGTAACCAGTTGCTGAAATAATCACATTTTCTATACCGGCAAAGTCGGAAACTTCGAAATGATAATATTTTATTGCGGATAAATCAATACTCGATAGAGATTGCATCGCTTCAACAGCTTTTGGTCCTTGAATGGCAAGCAATGAATAGTCATCTGACAAGTTTCTCATTTCAGCTGCCATTGAGTTATGAGAAGAAATCCAATTCCAGTCTTTTTCGATATTAGATGCGTTTACGACGAGCAAATATTCTTCTTCTTTAATCTTATAAATGATTAAATCATCAACGATTCCACCTTTGCCATTTGGCATGCAAGAATATTGCGCACGTCCAACAATGAGTGTTGTGGCATCATTTGTAGAAATCTTTTGAATCAAATCGATAGCGGTTGCTCCTGAAATTAGAAATTCACCCATGTGCGATACATCAAAAATACCAACGGCATTTCGAACTGTTTCATGTTCGGTGTTGACACCTTCAAATTGTACAGGCATATCAAACCCAGTAAAAGGAACCATTTTCCCACCCATTGCAATATGTTCGTCGTTTAGCGTAAGTTTTTTCATCGATTTTTTTTTGGTAAAATTAGATATATAATACAAATAGAAAAGGAAAACATCTTAAGAATGTAATTCTGCGAGTTCTTTCCCTATTAATGTGCCAATTGCGACACCCATTCCACCCATTCTAACGCCCGCGCATACCCGATTGTTTATTCTTTTTACAATAGGATTTTTTTCATTTCCAACGCCCATAATTCCTGCCCAACGGTGGTCAATTTCGTAAAAAGTATCGGGAAGAATTACCGTTTTTAAAAGTTGTTCAATTGAATTTTGGATGTCATCGCTTAATGCTATTTCTGAGGTATTCTCTTGCTGAAAATTATGATTTCTTCCGCCGCCAATTAATAAACGATTGTCGAAATTTCGGAAATAAAAGTAGCCCTCGTCAAAATGGAAAGTGCCTTTTATTCTAAGTTTTTCAATTGGTTTTGTAATTAAAATTTGGGCTCTTGCTGGTTGGACATTTAATTCTGGTAAAATAGAATGAGAAAAGCCGTTCGTGCAAAATACAAGATTCGCACATTTCAGTTGGCCTAAATTCGTTTCAATTGTAACCCCATCAGGATTCGTTTGAAAAGATAAAACGTCAACGCCACGAAGAATATGAATGTTACTTTCTGCGGCTTTTTTGTGCAGAACACTGTTCAAGCTCGAAGTATCAATTTGTCCTTCTAATTTGTTTTTAAAAGTCGAATCTAATTTTTGAAATCCGAACTGACTTATTGCTTCTTTGTCTTCGGAATAAACATTTTTTACGCCTGTAATTTCTTCAATTTCAAGATTTAAGTTGGATAAATTGTCTCGTATTTCCGCTGATTTCAAAGTATTGTTCATCAAATCCCAAGATCCATTTATCTGAAGGTCTATCGCTTCTTTGCCAAGCCAATTTTCTAGGGCTTTCAATCCGCGCCACCTTTTGTCAAGGGTGGACCAAACTGTTGAAGTTTCAGATGTTTTTAAATCGCTTAAAATTTCTGAAGGAGAACCGAAGCAAGCAAAACCAGCATTTTTTGACGTGGCAGAAAATGGGAGTGCACCTTTGTCAATGATGAGTACTTTCGATTTTGGATGTGCTTTTTTCAGATGAAAAGCACAACTTATTCCAACAATTCCTGCTCCAACGATTAAAAAGTCAATTTCATCGGTAAGCCATTTTTTTTCCCAGAAAGAAAGATGTATGAAATCCATATATTTTATAAAAATAACTTGTTTTTATATGAAAAGCACTAAAATTACATGGGAGGAACAAACATTGTAAAATTTGAGCGCGTTTCATTGCAAATTAATACTCAATATCCACTAATTTCGTGACATGAGAATATACATCTTGTTTTCTTTCTTTTTTTTGTTTGAAAATTCTGGTTTTACTTAAGAAAGTACAGTTTTGCTAGATGGACTAACACATGGTACGAGTTATCATATTATCTATGGCTATGTTCAAAAGCGTGACTTTTATTTTGAAGTTGATTCCATATTTAGTAATTTTGAAGAAGCTTTTTTTAAAGGCAATTCCAGTTCTCTGATTTCAATAATTCACGACAATGTTGTGGATTATACTTTAGATATGTATTTCACAACTTGCTTTGTCGCTGCAAAGAAAATTTGGAAAGAAACAGATGGTCTTGTTGATCCAACAATTTATTTGTTAAGCAGTCTTTGGGGTTTTGACCCGAGGAAAAAGGGAAATGTAAGTCTCGAATTGATTCAGAAAACATTGGCATATGTTGTTTTATGATAAATAAAGCTTCGTTTTTTATTCTTGAAAATTATACAACTTTTAGATTTTCTCTTTTTACTACAAAATATCATCCTCATTTTGCGATATTTGTATATTCTTCCTGAAAGGAATAATTATTGAACGTTTTCCGCAACAGATTGTAGAGACTAATGTTATAACAACAGTATGAGATATTTTTTGCTTTTCCTTTTCGTAGCTATGTACGCGATTTTCACGGCGCAAAAACTGAACGTGCAATATATTTTTGCGGGTCAAATTACGAACTATGATACAGGTAAAAAAGAAGGTAGCGTCACAGCGACTTTAACTTCTGGCGGAAAGATAATTTCTTCTGTTATGACAGCAACGAACGGAAAATACCAACTAATTTCAGATTTACCGGTTCAGTCTAATTTTCAGATTGTGTTTTCGAAAACAGGATTTGTGAGTAAAAGGGTGGCGTGCAATTTCTCCTTAATGAATACCGACAGGATCAAAGAAGGTGATAAACTCACGCCCTTGCAAGATTTGAGTTTGGAATTGTTTACGCTAAAACCTGGAATTGATTTTTCATTTTTAGATCAAGAGGCGGTTGCAACTTTCGGACTAAATGAAGATAACATTCTCCCAAAGCTTGATGTAGCAGCGTCGCAAAGGATTAAACAAAAGATAGATGGTTTGCTTTCCAATCCGACACCACAACCGGATAATTCTGAAGCAAATTACAATGCTGCAATAAAATTGGGGGACAACCTTCTCGGACAAAGAAAATACGAAGAAGCTTTGAAACAATATGAAAATGCTGCTGGAATTAAACCGAAAGAGTTCTATCCGCAAAAGAAGATTGCAGAAATAGATGCTTTGATGAAGGCTCAGAAAAATGAAAAATTGGCCGAAAATGAAACTAATCAACAGTACAACAACCTCGTTGAAGCCGCTGATAATTTTTGAGATAACAAACAGTACCCAGAAGCATTAGCAAAGTACAATTCCGCACTTCGAGTGAAGTACGAACAGTATCCGAAAGATGAAATTAAAAAGATAGAAGCTTTAGTCACAGAGGAACGCAAAATAGACCGAGAAGATAAGAGTTACCAAGATGCAATTGCTGCGGCAGATATTGCTATCAACGCGAAAAACTACAAACTAGCTGAAGAGCGATATCAAGCGGCGTTAGCAATAAAAACCAGCGAAAAATATCCTAACGATCAATTGGCTATTGTTGCTGCTGAATTAAGTAAAATTGATCAAGCGCTGGAGAAAAAGAAAAAATACGACGAAGCAATGCAAGAAGCAAATCAGCTTTTAGCAGGTTCAAAATATGTTGAAGCGAAAGCCAAATATATGGAGGCATCAATTTTATTCTCCTTTGAGCCTTTGCCCAAGGAAAAAATAAAAATATGTGATGAACTAATTTTGAAAAATTCCAAAAAAGTCAAGGAGACACAGGATATCAAACGTTTATTCGAAGAAGGTCAGAAACTAATCGATGCAAAATCGTACGCAGCGGCAAAAGGAAAATATCAGGAAATTTTAGGAATTGAGGCTAAAACAAATTTAGCTCAGGTTAAATTAGATGAAATTGATCGTCTAATTAAGTCGGATGAAGACGCCAGAAATGCGGAAAAAATCATTGCTGCTTTCATCGCAGAGGGCGATGCAGCGGTTAAAGATCAAAAATATGATATCGCAAAAATGAAATATGGAGCAGCTTTGGAAGTCAGAGAAGATGCTGGATTAAGAGAAAAATATAGTGCCTTACTCTCTAAAATTGCCAATCTTCAAGCGAAGACTTTGGTAGATCAAAAATTTGAAGAAAGCATGAATGTCGCGAAAGCATTACTAGATGCTGGAAAGTTGGAAGAAGCTCGCAGAGCATATCAAGCAGCAGCTAATCTCAATGAATCTAGAAATGAACCGAAATTAAGAATCGCTGAAATCGATGCGAAATTGTCGAAAAATTCAGAAGCAGATAAAGCATATCGCGCGATTATCGATAAAGGTGATGCCCTAGTCAAACAAGAGAAATATCTTGCGGCAATTGACGAATATAACAAAGCACTTCTTATTCGATCTACGGACAAAGAGCCAAAAGAAAAAGCTGATGAAGCTGAGCGTTTAGAGCGGGCTAAAGGTGATGTAGAAAATAAACAGTTTGAAAAAATCATTTCAACATCTCGCGAGAAAATTGTAGAAGAAGATTATGACAAGGCAGTTGAGCTTTTAAATAGAGCAATTTCTTTGCGCTCTTTGGTGCGTAAATCTGATAGACGTCCAGAAGAAATGTTGGCTGAAATTGACAAATTAAAGCGTATTGACCAGAGCTACAAGGAAAAAATTGTAAGTGCAGAGAAATTTGCGTCTGAGAAAAACTATGATAGAGCAATTGCTAAATTCGAAGAAGCCGCATCCCTAAAAAAGAAGGAGGAACTTCCTAACAAACGGATTGAAGAGCTTAAAAAGATGCAAAGCGTGTTATTGGGAGAAGCTGAAAAAGATAATGCTTACAATGATAACTTTAAAAAAGGATTGTCAGCAAAAGCCGCTAAGTCGTATGAAATGGCTTTAGAAAATTTTAATGAAGCTTTAATTTATAAAACAAATAATCAAGCTGCCAAAGATCAAATTAACGAAATCAAGCAAATTATTGAGGAACGCAAGAAATTGGAAGAAAGCGCTAAAAATGAACTTGATCGCATAACATCAATGCTTAATGAGGCGGATGCACTTTTCAATAAAGGAAACTGGGATGAGGCTAAAATAAGTTACCGAAAAATCGTGACGATTGATAAAAATCAAGCCCACGCCAATGCGAGAATTATAGAATGTGAGTCGCGTTTGAATGAAGAGATTAATGGTATTAAAAATGAAGAATACAAGGTTTTAATTGACGCTGCAGATAATAATTTTGAAAAGAAAGATTTTCTTCAATCCAAAAGTCTATTTGAAAATGCAAAACAAAAAAGACCAAATGATCCTTATCCAACGAGAAAATTAAAAGAAATTGACTTATTGTTAAATCCTGTTGTTATTGAATCTGGAAAATTGGAATCCCTTGGGGACGTTTACTCAGGTGATGGTGGAGAAGCACTTTTAGTAAAAACCGATTTGGATCGCAAAAATGAGAAAAACTCTAAATTTGCAGACGCAATAAATGAAGTAAATACGCAAAACAAAGCTTATAATAGTTCAGAGGAAAAAGAGAATTTTGAGACCAAGGACGCAATTGGAAATGCTCAAGTTCGTGGCGAAAAAGAAGCGCTTTTAGCGAAGGAGCAAGTACAGCGTAAAAATGAATATCTCAAACAAATTAAAGATTATGGCAATGATCTAAACGAACAAAATACTTTATACGATCAAGCCGATAGCTATCAGTCTAAAGAGAAAATTAAGTACGTAGAAAGAAATATTTCTGAAATTTCGCAGGTGCAAGCAAAAGCGTATGAACTGAATGCGGAAAAAATTAAAGATAATTCGGCCCGTATAAATGCGATGAACGACAAGCAATATTTGGAGCACCAGACATATAATATTCAATCGGCACAAGCATTAACAAAAATGTCCATAGAAGCTCAAGTAACGCTGAATGACGATGCATCAAGATTGGCCACGAAAGCTGGAATTGATGAAAAGATAAAAGTAAATGAAGCAAATGCTGCTGAGTTGAAAATACAAGAATTTAATTCTACGCGTCAAACATCGGTTGGAATTAGCGAGACTAAAGCGAAAGTCGAAGCGAAAGCAATTAGTCAAGGCCAACGATTGGCGACTAATAATGAACAGGTAAAAGCAGTTGAGCGCTCATTCAGAGACGAAGGAAGGAAAGCTTACAATCGCGAGATGGAGATTTATATGCAGACAAAGGAGCAAGTTAACACACAAGAAAAAGTTGGTATTCGTAAATTTGCTGAGTCAACGGAGAAAACGGAAGCAACGACTTTGACTATTCAAGCGGCAATAGTGAAAGCGGAAAGTCAAACTGCCAATTTAGGAAAGAAGGAAAGACAGGAGAATCTAAACAGTCAAAAGAGCTTGGATGCTATTCAGTTGGAAAATGAGATAATATCGATTGAAAATCAGGAAAAACAGTTGCAAAACGACCAAATATTAAAAGTAAAGAAAGACGCAGCATACGACAAAAATATGCAATTAGATAAAGACGCAGAGCTGAAAAATTTGGATTCTCGTTCGAGCATTGAAACGCTACTTTCTGAGACGGAAGTAAGTAATCAACGAACGATAGACAAGCAGTTGAAGAATGCGCAATTGGTGGATGACTTTTATTCAGTAGCTTCCGACCAAGCGAAAGACAATGCAAACCGAACTCAGGATAAGCAACGTGAATTATCGAAAGCGTTGAACAATGTTGATGAGGAGGTCAAAATCGTTCACACAAGAAATACTTTGGGTGACGACTATTCTGAGGGTGTGACGGAAGAGAAATTTTCTCAAAATGGTGCCGATGGAAAAATCGCAACGATCATTACACGCAGAATTGTTGTCATTGACGGACACGGTGAAGTTTACATTAGAACACAAACGAAAGGAGTATCAACCTATAAAAAAAACAATGAATCTATTTCTGAATACGCTTGGCAAAAAGAAACTCAAAACAGTTCTTTGGTGCGTCACTAGTTGTATTTTACTTTTTTCTTGTAAAGAAAAGCAGACTGTCCAACAAATTGCAGGAGAAATACAAGGAACAACTTATGTAATAATGCTCCTTGATGATAAACAGGAAGTAAAAAAATCAAGTATTGATAGTTTATTGCATTCTTTCGATTTGTCTCTATCAGGATATATTCCAAATTCAACTGTAGTCTCTTTTAACAAGGCTAAAGCTGAGTTCGCGGTTCCACAAACAGATGACTATTTTTTACCTTGTTATGAGCTGTCGCGGAAAGTAAGTGAAAAAACAGATGGCGCTTTTGATCCAACGGTCCTGCCATTAATGAATATCTGGGGATTTTTAAAGGACATTTCCAAATTACCTACAACTGAACAAATCGATTCTGTAAAAAAATTCATTGGCTTTGTAAATCCATATTTATATTCGCTTGAAAAGAAAAATAATCGCCTTGTCTTTATAAAGAATGATCCGCGTTTACAATTTGATTTTAACGCTATTGCGCAAGGTTATTCCGTGGATATTATTGCTGACTATTTGAAATTGAAAGGCCACAAAAATTTTTACGTTGAAATTGGTGGTGAAATCTATGTTTCTGGGTATAATTCCGAAGGAAAACCCTGGCGATTGGGCGTTGACAAACCCGTTCCAACTAACGATGGTAAATCAAAACGCATTATTTCTGCTGTTATTAATCTTTCAGAAGGAGGAATTGCAACGAGTGGAAATTACAGAAAATACTACGAAAAGAATGGTAAAATATACGCACATACCCTCGATCCTAAAACAGGACGCCCTGCAGAAAACGAGTTGTTAAGTGCAACTGTAATTGCTGAATCTGCGGCAATTGCCGATGGAATGGCAACGGCTTTTATGGTGATGGGTCTAGAAAAAGCAAAGGAATATCTTAAAATAAAAGACGAAGATCATCTAGACGTTCTCTTTATCTATCGAGGAGAAGGAAATACCATTGAATCCTATGCTACAAAAGGTATGGAAGATAAAATGGACGATTGATTGTCTGTTTGAACAGCGCCAATCAATCTACTCCAAAGTACCAAACGCTTTCTTATTCGTATTTTTTTTTGAAAACGAAGCCTCTTTACAGTTGTTTTTAAACGAGCTTAGATTAATCAAAAGCAGCAAAAAAACCGTAATCTACCATCTAAGGATATGGAAAATCAGGTATAAATAGTAAAATGTAAACCTGAATATTTTATTTGAAAACATTTAATTTCACTCAATTTGCAGGCTTTATACAGGGCAGACGCATTTAAACTTTCAGCATTCGCTCAAGATATGGGTTATCCCATCCTGCCTTCTTACGTTTAGATTTGATTCCGAGCTTGCATGTTTTCTCTTGTTTAGCTAGATTAAGTGCAATTTTATTGATTAATGA
>JBDNIA010000542.1:0-6640 GCA_041688525.1 Crocinitomicaceae bacterium
GTTGGACTTGGTTGCGGAGTTTTCAATTGAGCATTAGATAATGTACTTATTAATAATGCTGTTGCTAGAAAAAAAGTATTTGTGTTCTTCATAACTTTTTTGATTTGTTTAATGGAAATATCGAGTGTGAATTTAGACTTTTATTCCAAGAAAGGGGGGATTTAACTAAGGTTTTTAACAAAAAATGGATAAAAAGAATCGAGGTGAAATTAAATTCACCTCGACACAAAAGTAGTTATACGAAAGTGTTAATTCGTTTATTTGAAAGCTTCCAATTTCACTTTGTCATTTATTTTGATAGAGGTAACTTTGCCTTCAAGAATCATTGGACCTGCTGATAAAATAGCGGTATATGGCATCATTATTCCTTCGATCTCCCGGTAATCGGAGTAATTTATTTCTGTTGACATAATTTGGTCGCCCTTTTGACTATTTGAAATAGTTCTCATTTTTAAGAAAGTTGTTTTGTCAAAATAATCAATTTTCGTATTTGCGCCATCGTTGTATTCTAATTTATACATTTCTTTTCCATCGATGATTTCCACTCCTTTGATCTCGTATTTCATTCCAGTTTTACTGAAGTTGATTTCAGGAAATAAACCGATAGACTTTGCTTTTGCTGCAATTTCTTCAATGGATAATTCTTGCGTTCCACCTTGCATAGCTGTTGTTGCTCCAGATTTCCCATCAAAATAAGTCTTACTAAAAGTCATTCCCTGAGCTTCCATTTTATTCCCTTCTAAATTTGGAGCAATCCAAACATCCGTCATTTTCAGAGGAAATGGAACCTGAGGAGAAGTCAGTTCGGATTCTTTTGAATACGATTTAATTTCTTTCAATTTTTTCTGTGCCATTTTAATTGATCTTGTTTGCGTAACGGCAAAAATGTAGTTTTCAATTAATTGGTCAGCAGATATATCAGCAGATATTATTTCAGTTACCTCATTTCCGAAAGCATCTAATTTTTCAATTTTTCCGTCTTGGTCAAAGGGCTTTAATTTATCTAAGATAGATTCATTTCCAACAACAACGATGTTCACGTTTTGGGCTGATAAGTACTTTTTAGCTAAAATTAATATATCCTCCTTGTTTACTGATGCTAAAGTTTTTAAGTAGTTTTTATAGTAATCTTTATCCAATTCATACTTTGTAACTTTTAGAGCAAAACGAGCAATTGTTTGCGGACGTTCTAGTGAACGAGCAAAACTACCTGCCATCGATGATTTAATCAATTCCAATTCTTCATCAGTAGCTTTTTCAGTCGTTAATCTATTCATTTCATATAGAATCTGCGTAATAGCACTATCTGTGACCTCATTTCTGAAATTTCCATTTGCAGAAAACACACTCCCATTTTCATCTATATCGAATCCAGAATAGCATCCGTAAGTATAAGCTTTGTCTTCTCGTAAATTCTGCATCAAACGAGATCCAAAACCACTTCCACCAAGTAAGTTGTTTAGGACAGATAATCCTATTTCGTCTTTGCTTCCAGGTTGCATATCTACCGGATAGGTAATACTAATAACCGATTGAACGGCACCTGGTTTGTTAACAAAATAAACTTGAGTGCCTTTTACAGGTTTTGATGTCAAAGAATTGTTGCTATATGCTGGAGTTCCTGACCAAGTCGCAAAATATTTCTCTACGGCAACTTTCGTTTGTTCTAAATTAATATCTCCTACAACAACTAAATAACTTCCTTGTGGCGTAAACACAGTGTGATAGAAGTTTTTAACATCTTCAAGAGTGATGTTTTTTAAACTCTCTTCGGTCATGGATTCAGAATAGGGGTGGTAACTATCAAAGTTCGCTTTCGATTTGGCACTATTAGCCATTTGAGAAGGGTTTGATTTCTGCGCTTTTAAACCTGAATCATATTGTTTTACAAGTCGTTCAAATTCTGAAGTTGGAAAGCTGGCGTTGTTCAATACATCCGTCATGATCGACAATCCCTTGTCGGTGTATTTTGTTATACACGACAAGAAAATTGAACTTTGATTTGCTGATAAAGAAGCACCAATGTAATCGATTTCGTTATCAAGTTGGTCTTTATCTCTGTTTGTTGTTCCAGACATGAGCATCTCTCCGGCTAGGTTAGAAAGACCAGCTTTGTTTTTTTCTAAAATGGGATCGGCTCCCATAACTAAATCGAAACTTACTTTTGGTATTGAATGGTTTTCACTCAATATAACGGTCATTCCGTTTTTCGTTTTAAAAACTTCCGAATTTTTGATGTTTATAGTTGGCGCTGGTCCTGCAGATGGTCGAATAGATCTATCCAACTGACTCCAAGCTAAAACGGGAATAAAACTGAGTAAAATGAGAATTGAATTTTTCATTTTTATTATTTTTCTTTTGGTAAATAGTAAAGTATAAGTCGAGCGTCTTCTGTCAAATACTTGTTCGCCACACGTTGAATATCCTCTCGGCTTACGTTCATGTATCCGTCAATTAAAGTATTGATTCTATCTGTTGAACTATAGTAAACGAAATTATTAGCTAGATTCTCGGCGATACCAGCAATTGAAGCATTTGAAGAGACAATTTCGTTTTCTTTTTGATTTCTAATTTTATCGAATTCTTCTTGACTTACTAATTCGCTTTTAATCGTATTAATTTGCTTGTTGAATTCGTCTAGTAATACGTTTAAATCAGTACCGTCAGAAGAAATAGCTCCAAAAATTCCGACACCACCAGCTTCCATACCAAATGGAAAGGAAAAAGCGTTTACAGCTAATTCCTTTTTCTCAACTAGAGATTTGTTTAGTCTAGAAGATGTGCCTCCTGAAAGGATTTCATGTAACATTTCTAAAGCGTGAAAGTCAGAATTTGTTTCATTTGGATAATTGTAAGTAATGAATAAACCGGGTAATTGGATATTGTCATAAACCGTATCGACAACTACACTTGTCATTTTACCTTTGTAATTTTCTGGTCTTACAATTTTCGTAGAAATACTTGCTTGTTTTGCAATAAGCGCTCTTGCTTCTTTTGTGCTTGGGTTTTTATAATCCTGTCCAATCAATATAGATTTATCAGCAGAATATACACTTAAGAAATCTTCGTCTGACAGATTTAAATAATCGCGGTGCAGATTTATTGCCTGTCCTGTAGGAATCGAGCCAAAATATTTTTGCACCCATTCTTTTGTTTGAGCGATATCTAAATCTCCAGCAATACTTAGTGTAGCATTTGAAGGCACGTAAAAGGTTTTGTAGAAATTAACGTAATCTTCTTCTTGAGCAGCGTCTAAATCTTCCATACTTCCAATAGGCACCCAATTGTAGGGGTGATTGATGAAAGTTCGTTTGAACGTTTCGGTAATGAAAGATGCGTAAGGTTGGTTGTCGACACGTTGTCTCTTTTCTTCTTTTACAACACTTCTTTGCGTCTCAATTCCTTTGATATTGACTTTTGCGTGCAGCATTCTTTCACTTTCAAGCCACATTCCAAGTTCTAATTGATTGGAAGGCATTATCTCATAATAGTACGTTCTATCATTAGAAGTGTTTGCGTTTAAAGTACCGCCGTTGCTTTCAACAATTTTATCATATTCGCCGCGTTCGATATTCTCAGAGCCTTCGAAAAGTAAATGCTCAAAGAAATGGGCAAAACCAGTTCGACCAACTTTTTCATTTTTTGAACCGACGTGATAGAGAACTGAAACCGCGACAATAGGAGTGGTTTTTTCTTGGTGTAAAATTACGTGGAGACCATTTGCTAGGTCATACTCCACGAAATCAATTTTCTTCTGGGTTATTCCATTCTGAGCGAAAAGAAATAAAGCACCGAAATAAACAAGTTGCTTCATAGTTAAATTAGTTTACGTTTTTCTGCAACAAAATAAGTAAGAATAAACGACATTCAACGTTCATATCCTGAACAAATATTTCCTTTAACAGAACTTAACTTCTAAAACTATCTTCCAAGAATAAGAAAATGGAACAATAATTGGTATTTTGCGGTCATGAAAAAACTTATTTTTTTATTCATCCTTTTTACTTTTCATTCCTTCGCTCAAAAAGCGATACCATTTGTAGATTTTAATAATTTCTTCCGAACCTTCGAAAGTGGTTCTTTTCGCCAACTAGAATTTCAGCGGATTGAAAATTATAAAGCCGGTGATGAAGCAATAGCGTATTATGACAACAGAGGGAATTTGCGAATTTACAATGGAGGTCAACCTAAAGATGTAGCCAATCTAAACGCTGAATATCAAGTTTCAGACCACCTAATCACATGGAAAATAGGAGAGACACTGAATCTTTGGGATGCAGGGAAGCTGCAAACATTAACGTTCCGCTGTGGCGATTATTCCGTCAAGGATAGTATTGTGGTTTACCTTGATAATCGGTATAATACCATAAATGTTTACTGGGAAGACCAAATTATTCCAATTAAACAAAGTACAGGAGATTTGATTTTACCTACTGAAATAGGGGAAAACATACTTGCTTTCAAGGATAACGGAGATTTTTATAAAATTTTTTGGAATGGGAAAACATATGATATTGACGTTTGGGTAGGAACGATAGATTTTTCATGCGGGACAGATATCCTAGCATACAATGATCCAACTACGAGAACGTTTACCGTTTTTGAAAATGGTAAGTTAATTGATGTGGAACAACTTTTTATGAAGAAATACAAAGCTGGTCGAGGTTTTGTCGTTTATGAAGACTTGAATGGAAACTTAATTAAGTATCAAAATGGTGAAAAAACGATACTCACTAATTTTGGCGCATCAAAATGGGAGGTTAAAGATGATGTTGTAATCTGGTTCGAAAACAATTTCTTAAACATGGAGAGCAACGGCAAAAAATGGCGAGTTTGTAATTATATTCCTGAAGATTATCAGTTAAAAAACAATGTTTTGGCATTTAGGAATATTATGAAAGGAGTAGATGTTTCTATCAACGGAAAAACGGAAACTCTAACCAATCAAATGGATGCAGGATACGAAATATTAGGCAGTTCTGTTTTAGTCAAATTATTTAATACAAGCTATAAGGTATTTTGGAATGGCAGAACGTATGAGCCTTAAAAAAACTTTAACATCAAGATTGTTTCCCGTAGAATAGAACTTATATTTGCATCCAACAATTTGAAAAGAAAATAGCCTAGGGCGACAATTAAAAAAAATATAAAAATGAACAATTGGTTTACCGTAAAAGTCAAATACACAAAACAACTAGAGAACGGATCATTTAAAAGAGTTACAGAGCCTTATTTGCTTGCTGCAATGACTTTTACTGACGCCGAAGCAAGAATTTATGAGGAATTGGGACAAATCATTCGAGGCGAATTCAATGTTGTTGGAATAATGCGAACTGAAATCCACGATATTTTCTTGTACGACGATGCAGATGTTTGGTACAAGGTAAAGTTGACATATGATTCGGTTGACGCAGATGCAGAAAAAGCGAAGAAAGTGACGCAAAATTTCTTGGTTTCAGCGCACTCCGTTAAAGAGGCTTACGAGAGAATTAAAGAAAGTTTATCTACACTTTTGGTAGACTTTGTGATTCCAATGATTACAGTATCTCCAATCGTTGAAATTTTCCCTTACCAAGAAGAGATGGACAAAGAATTGAGTCGTCGTCCAGTTGAAGGGGAGGATAACGATCTGCCAAATATTGATTCTAAACCGGGAAAGAAAGCAGTTTTTTCAGCGCCAGGAAGTGATTCAGAAGATGAGGATCTAGAAGAACTTGAAAATGAAATCTCTGATGACTTCGACGAAGATGAAAATTAAAAAATGAGCAAATTCCTAGATGATTTAAAAAATGATCACAGCGATTTTGATAAAGGAAAATTAGATTCGCATTTGGGCGATAAACCTTTTGAGCTTTTTGTGAAATGGTACGCTGAAGCATTTGAAAATGAGCAGGTAGCCAATGCGATGAATGTTTGCACGGTTTCTGAAAACGGTCAGCCAAGCACGCGAATCGTATATTTGAAAGAGCTTTTTGATGAGAAATTTATTTTTTATACCAACTATTTAAGCGAAAAAGCAAAAAATATATCCGATAACAACAAAGTTTGTTTGCATTTTTTCTGGTCGCAAAGCCAACGACAAATCCGAATTGACGGTACGGTTAAAAAAGTAGATTCAAGTATGTCTGACGCCTATTTTGCAAGTAGGCCGCGCGAAAGTCAATTAGGAGCTTGGGCCTCGCATCAAAGTCAATTTTTGGAAAGTCGAGATTTATTAGAACAACGTTTATTGGAATTAGACGCAAAGTATACAAAGGATGTTCCTCGGCCACCACATTGGGGAGGTTATGAAGTAGAAGCTACGAAAGTAGAATTTTGGCAAGGTCGACCTTCCCGTTTACATGATAGAATTGTATACCAATTAGAAGAAAATAATTGGAGTATATTCCGACTAAATCCGTAAGATGGAAGAATGGCAACCGGAGATTTTTAATTTACCAAATGGTATGCGTTTTGTTTATTTGAAAACAGTATCGCCAGTAGCCCATTTAGGTGTTCATGTTCTTGCTGGATCTCGTTTGGAGGATAAAAACGAAGAAGGTTTAGCACACTTTCTTGAACATTGCATTTTTAAAGGAACCAACAAAAGAAAATCTTTTCATGTTTTATCAAGACTTGACTCTGTAGGTGGTGAGTTGAA
>JBDNIA010000081.1:0-2405 GCA_041688525.1 Crocinitomicaceae bacterium
CGTTGTCACCGATTTACAAGCACGAGCTAGTTAACAAGTCCTATGCCGATAGTAAAATAGCTCGAGCTGGTGCAAATGCAATTGATCCGGAAACAGGACAAGTTAATGCTGCATTGGGCCGAATGAGCGGTCCGTTGATTCTTTCTAGAGATCCCGAGCCGGATGATGATATAAACTTTGACGGATTGACTGCTGCAACAAAACGATATGTTGATAATGCTGCGTTTGGATCAAGTGTTAATTTATATGTAGCGTTATCAGGCGCCGATGAACGAACAGGAGTTCCTAAAGCTCTCCAAGGACGAGCATTAGCGTATGCTTATCGTACATTAGAAGCTGCACTAAAACGTGCTGAAGAATTGGTAAAAGAGGCTCCTATAACATTAGGGCCTTACAAGAAAGTGCTAACATACAATGACGGTGCAGCTGACTGTACACTAGCAGCTATTGAATCGTCTCCTACCTCTGGTGACGGGTTTGCTGGATTTTTAAAGATGAGTGTTGACACTGTTGTTCTTAACGGTGTAGGTGCAAACTACTACCCTGGAGATTTACTCAGCGTTACAGGTGGTGTATTGTCAACCGGCGGTGGCGCATGTATTATTCAGGTGTTATCTACCTTAACTACTCCTGGATCTATTTTAACTTACAGAATCGTATCATCGGGTTCCTATCTAACATTACCGGGATCGTCATCTGTTGCAACTGCAATCTCAGAATCTGCTGCTCCTGTTGGAGTAGGTGCAATCGGAGTTGGGGCAACATTTGACATTACATATAGAGTTAATTCAGTAGAAATAACTAACGGTGGCACCGGCTATTCATTGGCATCTGTTAGAATTGCAGGCGGAGGCGGCACTGGAGCATTTGGTACAGCTATTGTAGTTGGTGGAGTTATTACCAGCATTACTGTTAGTGACAGAGGTACAGGATTTACATCGCTGCCTACACTGAGTGTGGATCTTCCAAGATTTTTAATTTATACAAATAATTACAGAACTGATTTCACCGGCGATGTAACTACTAATACTGCAGAAGCTGCAAGAGGCAGAGACATTAGAGAAGGGCTGTATCTACAAGGTCAAGATTCCGGAGCACTTGCTGAAATTGTATCACATCAAGGTGAGTTAGACAGTGAAGGCAATGAAATATTCGATGTTGATATTAAGTTTGGATCATTTATTGAAGGCGAAACTATTGCCTACGGTGATATTGCTAAAAATATTCAAATCACCGTTTTAGTAGAAAGTGGCGAGTATTATGAAAACTATCCCCTAAAAGTTCCTGCTAACGTATCTATTGTTGGTGATGAATTCCGTCGTGTTATTTTTAGACCAAGACAAGGTACTTCTAGTTCTCCGTGGGCATTCCAACGTTTCCGTAGAGATTTAATCATCGATAACCTTACAACTGCTACCGGTAACGAGTACGGGTATCATTACTTGCAAGATTCTAGTCAGCCAGTATACCCTAAGATTGATAACAAAGGTGCATATACTTCTACTGCGGCCCTATTAGAATTAAACAGGGTGTTTTTTCAAGAAGAAATTATTGCTTGGGTTAATGAGCAAATTAGTTCTGAAACTAGTCCGTTTTCAGCGTCTTTTGCGTATAATGTTTCTTTATGTAAACGAGATGTTGGATTGTTAGTTGATTCGTTTGTGTTTGACTTGAAGTACGGAAGTTACAATAGAACTATTTCTGCGGGTCTAAAGTATTATCAAAGTGACAGCGCAATAATAGCCATTACAACTCAGTTAGAAGAATACACAGCAGTATTAGAAAAATTAGAAAGTTTAATGCTGGCAGTAATTGCAAATACTGAAATCACTCCAGTATTCCAAGATTTGTTTTTGCAAATTGTAGACCCTGCATATTCTGCTGAAGCAGGCAGTGACACTGTTATTTCTACCTTATTGGCAGTATTATTAGATGTTATCGATGGGTCAGGCAGTGTAAATTATCCTAAAGAAAATCAAGAGATGGATGTGTTCCTTGCCAACGATGCTGTTCGCTGGCAGGCCATTAGTGCTCAGGGACACGGCGGATTTTTGGGCGTCTTGGATCCAGAGGGGCAGATTCTTGCAAAATCTCCATACTTCCAAGAGTGTGCTAGCTTCTCTAGAAGTAAAGACCGGCAAGTGTTTGCAGGCGGCATGTTCGTTGATGGCTTTGCAGGTAACTTAGAATTTAAAATTTCCGCAGTTGCTACTACAACTAGATTGGAAGTTTTTGGTCTAGATAGATTTCCACAATTACCTGCGTCATTTATTGTTGGTGACGGTGTTTATCGAATTAACTATGTTCGAGATTTTATCTACGACAAGGACGGATCAACTGCAACATTTGTATTAGACGAGACTACTCCGTGGCCGTTTGATGTATTCACCTACAATGAAACAGCA
>JBDNIA010000543.1:0-5349 GCA_041688525.1 Crocinitomicaceae bacterium
ATGGAATTCGCAATGAAGATCTTGAAAATGAGCCTACCTTTGGTGATTTAGCATCAGAAATCAAGCTTTTTATCGAAGGTTGCGATTTTGGAGGTTATAATTCAAACCGTTTTGATGTACCAGTACTTGTTGAGGAAATGCTCCGTATTGATAGTAGTTTCGATATTACGTCAGCTAAATTTATTGATGTTCAAAATATCTTCCATAAAATGGAGCAAAGAACTTTGTCAGCAGCATATAAATTCTATTGTCAAGAAGAATTGATAAATGCGCATTCTGCCTTAGCGGATGCTACTGCAACTTGGGAAATTCTAAACGCGCAATTAGAAAAATATACCGAATTAAAAACGGATGTTGACTTCCTCGCTGACTTTACGCTAGCTCATGACTTTTCGCGTGTCGACTTTGCTGGTCGTTTGGCAAGAAACGATAACGATGAAGTGGTATACAACTTTGGCAAAAATAGAGGTAAAACAATTAGAGAAATAATGAAATCAGAGCCTGGATATTACGGATGGATGTTGAATGCTGATTTCCCATTGCATACAAAACAATGTCTAAAACACGAAGTTGACGCCATAAAAAATCAAGTCTCCGCTATAAAAACGACTAAAAATAAAAACGAAAACCCTTTTAGCATGGAGGATAAATTAAATCAGCTTAAAAATAAATTTAAAGAATGAAAATTTTCTGTATCGGCCGCAATTACAGTGCACATGCCAAAGAAATGAAATCCGAGGTTCCCTCCTCGCCCATTTTCTTCATGAAACCTGACACCGCTCTGTTGAAAGAAAGTGAATTCTACATGCCAAAATTCACCGACGATTTACATTATGAATGTGAAATCGTTGTGAGAATTGATCGAGTGGGTAAAAACATAGCCGAAAATTTTGCGCACAAATATTATACTGAAATCGGGTTAGGAATTGATTTTACAGCGCGAGATCTTCAACAAGAATGCAAGCAAAAAGGTTTACCTTGGGAAATTGCAAAATCATGGGAAAATAGTGCTCCAATAGGTGCTTTATGGCTCAATAAAACGGATATAGATCTAAACAAAATTGAATTTTATTTGACTAAAAATGGTCAAACTGTTCAAAAAGGAAGCTCTTCAGATATGCTTTTTTCAATCGATAAAATTATCTCATATTTGTCGCTGTTTAACACCTTAAAAGTCGGGGATTTAATCTACACAGGAACTCCTGCTGGAGTTGGACCCGTAACCGTTGGAGATGAATTAATTGGTTATCTCGAAAAAAAAGAAGCATTTCGTTTAAAAATAAAATAACTTATTTTCCTGTTCCTTTGAGAACAATTCGAACGGTATAGAGCATGATTTTAAAATCTAAGGCCAAAGATCTATTTTTTAAATACAACAAATCAAACTTCATTCTTTGTAACATTTGATCTACATTTTCTGCGTAACCAAACTTCACCTGTCCCCAAGAAGTAATTCCAGGTCGCACTTTTGTAAGTTGAAGGAACTGAGGTTCGATAGCTGAAATCTGATCGATAAAAAATTGTCTTTCAGGTCGTGGACCAACCAGTGACATTTCGCCAAAAAGCACATTAAAAAATTGTGGTATTTCGTCTAAGCGAACTTTTCTTAGAAAACTACCAATAGAAGTAATTCTTGGATCATTGCCAGAAGAAAGCTGTGGACCGTCCTTTTCAGAATCAGAATACATCGTTCGAAACTTGATAATTTTAAATGTTTTACCGTTTACACCTACTCTATCTTGAAAAAAAAATATTGACCCCTTTGAACCTAATTTCACTAAAATCACAAGCAGTAAATAAACTGGCAATAAAATTACTATAGCTATTAGAGACATTATAATATCCAATAAACGCTTCGTTAGTGTCTGCCAAATGGGCATTGTGTCAGTATTTACTTCCATCAACAAAGCCCCATAAATATTGGTCATTTTGACAGATCCCGAAAGTATATCATACATATCTGACAATATTTTAATTGAAACATTCCCTTTGGAATCGATTCGCGAAATAATACTGCTCAACCTTTCATGTTCTGTGCTTTCTAAAGCTATGATAACTTCTTCCGGGGCGCAGCGTTCCATTATTGCTTCCAAATCGTCAGCATGACCTAAATAAGGTAATTCATTTTCAAGTAATTTGTCAATTCCATTTAAATTAACGAAACCGATAAACTCATTCCCAATTCCTTTTTCCAGTTGCTGAACCTCATTGTAAATAGAAACTGCTTTTTCGCTACCACCAATTAATATAGTTCGAAAACCAGTTTTTCTATTGTGAATTTGGGCAACTACCCAATTCGTCAGTATCATTCTAACCGTAGTTGTACTTACAAAATAAAGTAGAAATAAAATGACCAACGACTTGTAATATTCTTGATAACCGATAATTTCGTCGTCCAATAAAAGTCCGAAAAACAAGACAAAAGTACCAATCAAACTACCGAAAAAGGACAGCCCAAGTACTTTTAATCGATACAAGCGTCGAACATCGTGGTAAGTTCCTTGCATGAAATAAATAAGAAACCATACCACTGGAATAATAAGAATACCAGCAAAAAAAGTTGGATTAGATTGGAAATCTGTTTTCTCTATAAATGTTTTTCGCAAATAATAAAAAACACCCCAAGCTAAAGAGGCTGTCAATAGATCAAGAAGAATAAATGAAAAAGTAAGGGTTCTCTTTTGCATTAACGATAAAGTACTTTGATATTGTCAATTATTATATCTCTGGTTACTCCTCCCGCATTTAGTTGCGCAATAAACGAAACTTTATAATATTCAGAAGAAGATGTTCCACTTACAATTTCTTTTAAATCGATATAAATTTTCTTCCAAACAACAGAGCTCTCGTCCTGCCCATTTATTTGAATATTTGGATGATATTGAACTGTAGTTGGCGAATGCTCAATTAACCCTGTAATTAAAGTATTAGTTGAATGATAATCTATCTCAAGATAAACCTCTGCACCTTTGTTCGGCAAGACCAAGCCTTGTGTCTCTAGCGAATAACCTGCATAAATTGAATCAATCGAATTCAAAGCAATATGACCATAATAGTTTCCATATTTAAGAATAGAAGGATCGTTTGCTTGAACCAAAGATGCGAGAGAAGTCCCTAAATCTGGCTCAAATTTAATGGTTGACTCTTCGAAATCTTCAATCCAAAATTTTACATTATCATTGTGTTTCGTGACAGGGTTTATGATAATAGTCTTATTTTTAATCAAAGTTACCGTAACTTCATAAGGCTGCACAAAAGGATAAGCTTTCTTTGTGGCCGCAATGCCATTATTGAGAATCGTTGGCAAAATTGTAAAAACAGTTGTTCCCTCTTTTAGCATAGGGAATTTAACTGGCAACTCGAAAACACCAACCAACTGACCGTCAGCATAAACCCACGCATCTGAAAAATTATGCGACAAAGCACCTTCCAACGAACCCAAATTAGAATTGGCCAACAATTCCCATTCGCTTATTTCTACCCATGATGGATCTGATATGCGTTTTACGCAACTAGAAAAGAAAAGAAATAAACTAAAAAATAGAATAATAATTTTCATAATGTCTTCAACGATTTAAAAGTTGCAATATTGTTAATCTAGAATACTTTTTGTTTGTTCAATTTTCTCGAGAATCTGATGAGCCACTTGCAAGGCACGAAATCCTGAATCCAAAGAAACTATTGGCTCATCATCTGTCGTTATCGCCCTATAAAAATCAAGTAACTCCTCTTTGATCGCGTTAACTTCAGTAATCTCTGGCTTGTCAAATAATATCTTTTTAGTTGGTTTCCCTTCTCCCAATTCAAAAACAACATCAAATGGATCTGGCTCTCCGACAATATCCTGCATGCGAACAACTTCCGTTTCTTTGTTCAAAAAATCCACACTTATATACGCGTCTTTTTGAAAAAATCGAGATTTCCGCATGTTTTTCATGGAAATTCTACTTGCGGTCAAGTTCGCAACGCAACCATTATCAAATTCAATTCTCGCATTGGTAATGTCTGGCGTATCGCTTACAACCGAAACTCCAGATGCTGAAATATTTTTCACGTTGGACTGCACTACTGACAAAATAATATCCAAATCATGAATCTTTAAATCAAGAACAACAGGCACATCTGTTCCCCTTGGATTGAACTGAGCCAAACGATGGGTTTCAATAAACATAGGTTGATCTAAAAACTTCCGTGCTTCTACAAATGCAGGATTAAATCGTTCTACATGACCGACTTGCACCTTAACTCCTGCTTCATGAGACAAACTAAGTAGCGAGCGAGCCTCCTCAATTGTTTCGGTTACCGGCTTTTCTATAAACACATGTTTTGACGAACGTATAGCCTTAGCTGCACAGTCGTAATGCGAAAGTGTGGGAGTAACGATATCGAGACAATCGACAGAATGAATCAAATCATCCAAAACCATGAATCTTTTTATTGCAAAATCTTTAGCTACTTTTTCAGCGTTCTCATCATTCGTATCAAAAAAACCGACTAGCTCGAGTTCCTCCGTAAGCTCCAAAATCAGTTTGATATGAATTTTTCCAAGGTGGCCGGCACCAATTACACCTATTTTTAGCATTTATTAATGTTTTGAAACAAATTTAACCAGAAAATGTGGCTTTAATGGAGAAATAGAAACGTTTTATTGGCATTCACTTGTTCATTCATTTTCTTCGTCTTATTTATTCAAATTCGATTGATTGTAATACCTTAAATCTTTACTTGTATATATTTTGGTCAAGGTTGATATTTGACCTGTATGATAGGAAAAATGTTCAATTACATGAACAATAACCGAAAAACCTGATTCTTGAAACCCTTGTATCGAATAAATTTCATTTAATTTATGTTCAGACATTTCTACTAATACTTCACGGACATTTACCTTCAGATTTTCTAGAAGAAACACTAATTCAGTTTTTTTGATGTTGGTATGAACGAGAAACTCTAAATTTCTAGAGCGGTTGTCAGCCTGTCCTCCTATTCCCGATAATATCCATTGTCGCGCATTTCCACATAAATGAAGAATTAGACTTCCAATAGCCGGCACCTTTGGATTTACTTGACTCCATAATTGTTCTTCAGTAATACTATTTAAACATCGAAATATGCGATGGTAGGATTCATCAAAAACTCGTTTTTCAAACTGCTGTATAACTTGCTCTTTTTGAAGCATTGCGCTGTTATTTAAAGAATAAATTTAAGTTTTTTTTCTTAGATTCGGAAATATAAACGGAATTTATATATCTTTGCACCCGCTGAAATATGGTGGTTGTAGCTCAGTTGGTTAGAGCATCGGTTTGTGGTACCGAGGGTCGCCGGTTCGAGCCCGGTCTTCCACCCAAA
>JBDNIA010000082.1:0-3441 GCA_041688525.1 Crocinitomicaceae bacterium
CTATTTCTCTTCATATTAAGGTTAGCCCTCCTTGTTGATGTTAGGCACGGACCTTTCAAACCGTAGTGTCCGTGTCCGAACACATGTTTATTTAACAATATCCTAAGAATATTAAAAGTTAAGTTAATGTTTTGAAGGATAAATACTTGTGGGAGAACTTATGGCCGACATTAAAGATATCATAGCTAACATAGAAACCGTTTACGGTTCTAACAACAGTCTCAATTTACTTAAAGAATTTGAAAGAGTACTTGACGAATTAGACGTATACGTATTTGACAACTGGATCGACGGTGAACTAGTATCCGGTCCTCACGAAAGTCGCTACTTTGTAGAATGCACATTTATGTGGGACGAAGATAAGATGCCCGAGCCGCGTGGTGGGCAGCGGCTATTAGAATACGGATGCAAAGTGCAAGTGGCTGAAACTACGGTTTCTGAAGTTCGCAAAATTAAAGACCCTGACGACATCCGTCCAGGAACACGCAAAGGCAAAATTGATCGCAAACCAGTATGGATGGTTAAAATTAAAATGCCTAAAAAGTTAATGACTGATATTAATCGTGGTTATACTGAATTAGATAAAAATAAAATTGAAGATATTGTTGGAGCATCAGGAGTTAACGCTCACATTGATCCAGCAGAAAAACAAGCACAGGAAATGGCAAATGCAGAACAACCAACAGCTTAACGAAGGGTTACGGCCTGACGATTTAACCGAATTAGTATATCCTATATTTGAAGTAGACTCATTTAGATCTCAAATGGGCGAAGACCAAGATGTGTGCGTTGTCAGTTTTAAAGTTACCGATCGTGCTCCGGCTAAAGACCTAATGGAATTTATTGAGAAGGGTTACGAATTTGTACTCGATGCAGATGTTAGCTCAGGCGAAGATAACAGTGGTGAATACTCTGTATTTGTGGAAATTAGCCGAAGCCCTAAGCTAGCTGAAAATATCAAAGAATTAACATACGGTGTTAAAAAATTAACAGGTATTGAAGATTTTAAATTTAAATATTTTAAAGAAGAGCAAGTACGCGAAGCTACAGAAGAAAACTTAAGAAGCATTCCTGCTACTGCTAACGAGTATGCAGGATTTATGAATAAGATCAGAACTGAGGGTGTTAGACAGTTCTTTAACAAAACTCTAATGGATGATTTAACCATAGACGGCGATGTGATTACTATCCATAAGCCATGGGGCAATCATGTTAAGATGCGTTGGATGAACGAAGCAGATCCTTCTGCAATAGTTGAAGGTGCGGCCAATATGGACCCTGCAGCCACTGCTGAAATGTTTTGGCTTACTAAAGTATTAGGAGACTATAATATCAATAAATTTGAAGACAAGTTTCTTTTCACCAACGGCGATCGTGCTATGTTATTACAAAGGATTGACTAATGAGTTTTACATTTAATTTTACCAAGGACCAGCTAGCAGAAATGATTCCAGGTAATCTCTACTTGGATCAATGGCACGAATCATTATCTAACATCCTCCCTGAGTATGAAATTAATACTCCAGAACGTGTTGCAGCCTTTGTAGCACAGTGTGCGCACGAATCTGCAGGATTTAAGGTACTTAAAGAAAATTTAAATTATCGTGCAACTAGCCTACGTAAGGTGTTTGGCAAATATTTTAAATCAGATGCCATGGCCGAGGATTACGCAAGTCGTCCTAATAAACAAGAAGCTATTGCTAATCTAGTATACGGTAACAGAATGGGCAACGGTGACGAAGCATCGGGTGACGGTTATCGTTATTGTGGTCGTGGTCTCATTCAACTTACTGGCAAAGAAAACTATTCATGGTTCGCTGCCAGTTTAGAAATGGATGTGGAGGATGTCCCAGAGTACTTAGGCACATTCGAAGGTGCTGTACAATCAGCTTGCTGGTTTTGGGAAACCAATAATTTGAACCAGTGGGCAGACAAAAGTGATATTCTAACACTAACCAAACGTATCAATGGCGGGACTATAGGGCTTGAAGATAGAAAAAAGCACTACGAGCATGCTCTGCACGTACTAGGAGCCTGAGTATGTTTGGCGCTAGTGCTATGGTAAAAGCTGTTGCAGCATTGCTCATAGTGTTGATTGTGGCAGGCGGATTATGGTATGTTACTGGACTACGAGCTGACCTAGCAGTCAGTGAAGAAAATAGCCGCAAAATCACAGAAGCTGTTCAACAGCAGCAAGAAGCTATTAAGCAAATTCAAGCCGAGCAACAGAAGATTAAAGATATCAACAACGAACTCAACACTACTATCAAGTTGCAAAACAAAGATATGGAGAATCTAAAGGATCGATTCAACACTACAGCAAATGGTGGGAAACGTGATTTTGGCAAGACGGCATCGTCTAAACCAGCAGCAGTTGCAAGAGTTGTAAACGAAGGAACTATTAATGCACTACGTTGCCTAGAATTGGCTACTGGTGCTCCACTAACAGAAGCGGAGAAAAATGCAAAACTACCAAGTGAAATCAACAAAGAATGTCCTTCGTTGGCTAACCCTAGCTACAAGCCTGCTGCTGGTCAGTAGTCTTACTGGATGTGCAAGTTTTAGTCTGTTTGGAGATAAGGTAAAGCCTATTGAGGTTGTTGCTAAACCTCTCGATAAAACTGCACTAGCTATTGCAGATCCTGATCCGATTAAAACTAAACCTATTACGTGGGTTATAGTTACGCCAGAGAATGCAGAGCAGATATTTAAGGATATGGATGCAAAAGGACAAAACTTAGTCTTATTTGCAATTACAGACGACGGCTACCAACAATTAGCATTAACTATTGCTGATTTACGTAACTTCATCAACACACAGCGTACTATTATTATCAAATATAAAGATTACTACGAACCTCCAAAAGATACAGTAAAGTAGTAAATACGACAATAGGAGCGAAAGATGACAACAGCGAGCGAAAAGAAAAAAGAAGATTGGATGAATAGTAAGTGGCGTCCAATGATGGGATGGATGTACATGCTAGTATGTACAGCAGATTTTGTAGCATTTCCAGTATTGTGGAGTCTAGTACAGGCAGTCCATGGCGGAAACGTTACTACACAATGGCAACCAATTACGCTGCAAGGTGCAGGCTTATTCCATATGGCCATGGGTGCTATTATTGGTGTAACTGCATTTGGTCGTACACAAGAAAAACTAGGTGGGGCAAATAACGGTGGCGCTGCTGTAGGTACTACTTACACACCACCTGTATCTTCACCAGCTCCGAGACCAATGCCTATATCTGCGCCAAAAGGACCGGCTGCGGTAGACGAACCTGAATTATAAAGGATAAATTATGAAAAATATATTGTTAGTATTATGTGTATCTATGCTTTCTTTAACAGCATGTGCTAAAGAAGAATCAACAGCGCCTGTCAAAGTTGAGGTAGTTAAGCCAGCAGAAGTAGCTAAGGTTCCTGCTAAAGTAGAAGAAG
>JBDNIA010000544.1:0-2064 GCA_041688525.1 Crocinitomicaceae bacterium
GGACGCATGTTTATACAAGAAGCGACGAATTACGATGTTCACGTTTATTGTTTAGACCCCGATATCAATGCGCCTTGTTCGTCTCTAGCAACTGGTTTTCAGCAAGGTGAATTAAATGATTTCGATGCTGTATATAATTTTGGGAAAGACAAATCCCTAATAACAATAGAGATTGAAAACGTTAATATTGAGGCTTTAGAAAAACTCGAAAGCGAAGGCATTCCAGTTTTTCCACAACCAAAAGTTCTGTCCATTGTTAAGGACAAAGGTCTCCAAAAACAATTCTACGTAGACAACAATATACCGACCGCCCCATTTAGAATCGTAAAGAATGCGGAGGAGGCTCGCAAAACTGCCGAAGCTCCATTCGTTCAAAAATTAAGAACTGGAGGTTACGATGGAAAAGGAGTTCAGGTTATTATGACTATTTCAGATATGGATAAAATGTTTGATGCACCGTCGATATTAGAAAATAAAATACCCTTTCAGAAAGAACTTTCTGTTATCGTTGTTCGTAATTTGAGAGGTGATATCGCTGTTTATCCTTCTGTCGAATGTGAATTTAATCAAGAAGCAAATTTAGTGGAATTTCTTTTTTCCCCCGCTACTATTTCAACTGAAATTGAGCAAAACGCTCAAGATTTGGCAATTTCTGTCGCAGAAAAAATTGGTATTGTCGGAATATTAGCCGTTGAAATGTTTCTTACCAACGACGGGGAATTATTGGTAAATGAAATTGCGCCGCGCCCGCACAATAGTGGTCACCAAACTATAGAATGCAATGAAACCTCTCAGTTTGAGCAACATCTTAGGTCTATATTAAACTGGCCACTGGGTTCGACAAAAATAACACAGCCGGCCGTTATGATTAATCTATTAGGTGAAAAGTCATTTGAAGGTAGCGCGATTTATGAAGGAATGAATGAAGCAATTGCGATGCCAGGTGTTCATATTCACCTTTACGGTAAAGAAAAAACAAAACCATTCCGAAAAATGGGACATGTAACGGTTACAGCTCCCGAAATTGAATTAGCAAAAAAAAATGCGAGAAAGGTTCAAAAGACACTTAAAGTAAAAGCTTAAAATTATTTTTACAAAAAAAAAGAAAAGGCCAAATTATGTGAAAAAACATTTTGTTTAATCTTTTAATGCAAACATTAAACAAAATTATGTATCTTTGTACACACACTTTTAAAACAATGTAATATGTCAACTTTAGAATTCAACACAGCCTTAATTGATTTGGAATCTTACTTAAAATCTTTTGCGTTTCAGTTTACAAGAAACGAAGATGATGCGAAAGATTTGACCCAAGAAACTATGATGAAAGCTTTCATCTATAGGACTTATTACACCCCAAAAACAAATTTCAAAGCATGGGTATTTACCATAATGAGGAATATTTTCATAAATCAATACCGCAGAAAAGTTAAATCCAGTACAATATTTGACAATTCACCTGATAGCTATTTACTAAATCAGCCGAGTCAAGCAGGAAATAGTCCTGCAAATTTGCTAATAGCTAAGGAAATTACAGAACAAATAGCTAAATTAGAGGTCGAATACAAAAAGCCTTTTGAAATGCACTTTCTTGGTTTCAAATACAAAGAAATTGCAAATGAGTTAAACATACCAATTGGCACTGTAAAGAGTCGTATATATATTGCCCGTCAAAAACTAATGGATCGCTTACCAGATTATCAAAATAATTAATTTATGCCTCAAAAAAAAGTCGTTATTCTTGGAACTGGAATTTCATCCCTATCCGCTGGGAGTTTTTTAGCTAAGGATGGTTTTGATGTAACTCTTTTGGAAAAAAATGATTCTATTGGCGGAAGAGCACGGAAATTTGAGGCGGACGGTTTTGTTTTTGATATGGGTCCAAGTTGGTATTGGATGCCAGATGTTTTCGAACGATTTTATCAACAATTTGGGAAAACCACAAGTGACTTTTATGATTTAAAAAGACTTGACCCATCGTATAGAATATATTGGCAAGATGGAGAACACTCAGACATTCCAGCCAAAATGGACGAGCTTATGGAATGGTTTGAAAGTCTTGAA
>JBDNIA010000545.1:0-2185 GCA_041688525.1 Crocinitomicaceae bacterium
AAGATATTTTGGTGAAAAAGTATTCGACAGGCTTTTAGTTGCAGCCGTTTCTTTTGTTTGGTATTAATTTACTGGTAAAGTTCACGATATGCATTTAAAAGATAATTAACGTAAAAAGTGAAAGCCCTAATCAAACGATTAGGGCTCTCATAATAATTCAATCAATTTTTTTACAAGAAATTAATTTTCCATTCCTTGTAGTTCCACCAAATTAGCATAAATACCAGGGTTTTTAATCAACTCTTCATGCGTACCTGTTTCTTCAATTTCTCCGTTATTTAGTACCAAAATTTGATTTGCTTTTTTTACCGTAGATAAACGGTGTGCTATAACAAACGAAGTTCTTCCCTTCATTAATTCCGTTAACGCGTCTTGAACTAATTTTTCAGATTTCGAATCCAAAGCAGAGGTCGCCTCATCTAAAATTAGAATTCGCGGATCTTTAAGAATCGCTCTAGCAATGGCAATTCGTTGTTTCTGACCTCCTGATAATTGTATTCCTCTATCACCAACTTGTGTCTGGTATCTTTCCGGGAATTGCGTTATAAATTGAGCAGCGTTGGCTTTTTGAGCTGCGGCTTCTATTTCTTCAAATGTGGCATCAGGTCTGCCAAAAGCTATGTTTTCTTCAATTGTACCTGCAAAAAGGATTACTTCTTGCGGAACTATAGCAATTTGCGATCGTAAATTATTTAAGTCAATATCTTTTGAGGAAATTCCGTCGAAAAGAATTTCACCTTCGGCATTTTCGTAATATCGCAATAGCAGAGAGGCAATTGTCGTTTTTCCCGCACCAGAGGAGCCAACTATCGCAATTGTGTCATCTTTTTCAGCCTTGAAACTAACGTTTTTAAGAACAGATATGTCCGGACGTTGCGGGTAATTGAAACTGACTTTTGTGAACTCAACACTTCCGTTAAGTTTCGGTTTTAAAGTCCCATTTTCTATGTCGTTCTCACTTTGCTTACCTATTAATTCCATTAAGTTTTCAGTTGCTCCAATTGCTTTTTGAACACTTGCGTACAAATCAGGAACACTTCCAACTGACATTCCCATCATGACGGTAAAAAGCACAAAAGAAAAGAAATCAGCAGAATTTAATTCAGGATTTGGACCTTTGGTCATGAGCAAACCTTGCCAGATGATGAAAACTATGGCGCCGAATAAACAGAAAATGATAAAGGAAACAAAAGCCCCTCTCCAAAGACCACTTTTCACATTTAATTGCCGAATATTGTCAATAGATTTGCTGTATTTTTTCAGTGTGAAAATCTCGTTTGTGAAAGATTTTATGTTTGTAACTCCCGTTAAAGCTTCTTCAATTATTGTATTCGAATCCGCCGTAAAATCTTGAGCCTGCTTGGATAATTTCCGGATGAAACGCCCGAAAACAACTGCCACAATTGCCATTACTGGAACTGTCGCTATCATTATCAAGGCAAGTTTCCAAGAGAAATAGAAAATGAAAAAAATCGAACCAAGGATTATGATTATTTGTCTGAAAAACTCAGCAATGGTTGTTCGTAATGTTTCTTGAATTTGCGTTATGTCAGATGACATTCTACTTGTTAATTCGCCAACTTTATTTTGATTGAAAAAGTCCATTGGCATGTAAATCAACTTCGAAAAAGCATCTCGGCGAATGTCGCGCATCGCATTTTCGGTTACATTCGTGAATATAACGACTCTAAAAAATGAAAAAATCGATTGGCCAATGAATACGAGTAGCAAAGCCAAGGCAACAGTGTTAATATTATCAAGTGATATCAATTTAACGGAGGATGCCATGTCAGTTGTTTGACCACTTTTTCCGAGTAACTGGCCCATTAAGTAGGGAAATAATAAACCGACTGAAGAAGAGAGTACAAGGAATATCCAGCCAATAAAGAATACCCCACGGTATGGTTTCAAGTAGGAAAAAATTCCTTTCGCTTTTTCTATGCTTTCTTTGCTTAGCTTTTTTTCTGTTTTATCTTTGTTCTTTTTGGGACGAAGCATTTCTAGTAATTTTCTGCAAATTTACATGGAAAGAAGGGCAATAAAACGTTTTTTTAACTTTTTTCTGAAACTCTTTGTTTTTATGAAAAATAACCTATCTTTGCAGTCCGAAATTTAGACAACAGAATTAAAGAATATAGATCATGAGTAAAAGAACGTTTCAACCGTCCGTAAGAAAAAGAAGAAA
>JBDNIA010000083.1:0-3977 GCA_041688525.1 Crocinitomicaceae bacterium
CCAGAATAAAGCTCATTATCTGCTCCGGCGCCTCTCATTGTCATGCTGTTATAAGTCAAATTAAAATCAGGAATAAAGTAGGATTTTTGAATATTCATTTTCAACTCCTCGATTTCAATTTGTTTTTCAGCCATTGCCAATAACGGGTGATTTAAAATGAGTACAGAATCTATTTTAAGCGATAAATTTGCTTTAAAATCACTTTGGATGGGCTCTGTAACTTCTTCAGCATGAAGTAATATTTGAAATTGTGATATAAGTTCTTGCTTGTACTTCTTCAAATTCGCAAGTTGTTGTCGAATTCCAGCTCTTTGAATAGTGGCATTTGCGAATTCAACACCATTCTTTTCTCCTGTAGTCAATTGAAGTTTTGAATTTTGTTGAAACGAGTCAAATAGGCTATCTACTTTCATCAATAATCGCTCTTTTTCTCGCAAAACAAGCAAAGTATAATAAACTTGCTCCACCATTTGTGTAATTTCCTTTTCCTTCAAATTGACATTTAACAAACTAATATTCCACTGTTCCAAAAGTCTATTTTTGTCATTTTTATAGACCGTTGGAAAATGAAATGCTTGTCCGATTGAAAAAGCATTGTCATTGTATATACTATTCATTTGTCCATAGTCAAAACCGAAAGCTGTAGGACTTAATTCCACACTTCCCCTTTTGTTGTTCTCATTCATTTGCGCGAGCAAGCGTTCTGAATTAAGGGACAAGTTATTTTTAAGTGCCAAATTAATGGCCGAAGGTAAATCGATTGTTTTTTGGGCACATAATCCACTCGTTAAAGAGAGCATTACGAGAAACCCAGCAGCTTTCATATTGATCATAGTTTTTTTATCATTTCTAGATTCAATAAAAATATAAAGTAAAGGCAAAACGAAAAGAGTTAGAAAAGTCGCAATCATAAGTCCTCCGATAACAACTGTTGCCAGAGGTCTTTGCACCTCCGCTCCTGCTCCATTGCTTATGGCCATGGGCAAAAACCCAAGTGATGCCACAAATGCAGTCATCAGAACTGGACGTAATCGTGCTTTCGTTCCCGTTTTTACAATTTCTTTTAAATTTTTCATACCCGACTTTTTTAGACGATTAAATTCTGCCAACAAGACAATCCCATTTAAGACAGCAACTCCAAAAAGTGCAATAAAACCGATCCCTGCACTTATGCTAAAAGGCAAGCCTCTGAGTGCTAGAAAGAAAATTCCGCCCATTGCTGACAGAGGAATAGCCGTGTAAATAATCAAACCATGGCGAACAGAACCAAAGGCAAAATAGAGCAATATAAAGATGAGCAAAAGTGCTACTGGAACAGCGATAGCTAATCTTTTATTCGCTTCTTGGAGGTTTTCAAATGCACCTCCGTAGGTTACGAAATAACCAGGAGGCAAATTCAATTCCGTTTCAACTTTTTTCTGTAGTTCACTAACTAAACTTAGGATATCGCGGTTTCTAACATTAAAACCAACAACAATTCTTCTTTTTGCATCCTCTCGTTGTATTTGATTTGGACCGTCTTCAATTACTACAGTTGCGAGTTGATTCAAAGGAATTTTCGGCCCTTTTGGACTAGGAATGAGTAGGTTTTGAACGTCTTCAATAGATGATCGGCGCTCTTTCTTTAAACGAACGACTAAATTGAAGCGTTTTTCATCTTCAAAAATAAGTCCCGCCACTTGCCCGGCAAAAGCACTATTTACGACTTTGTTTACATCTTCCACTGTCAAATGATATTGTGCCAAGGCATTTCTATCGTATTTCACCAATATTTGCGGCATTCCGGTTATAGGTTCAACATAAAGATTTTCACTGCCGTCTACAGCCTTGGCCAATTTGCCCAGTTTTGCGGCATATTTTGCCAATGTATCCAGATTTTCGCCAAATATTTTACACACAACATCTTGGCGTGCACCCGTCATAAGTTCATTGAAACGCATTTGAACAGGATATTGAAATCCAAAAGTTACACCAGGAACATCTTTGAGTTCTTCACCCATTTTTTCAGCTAGTTCGTTAAATGTTTTAGCTGATTTCCATTCTTTTTTATCTTTCAGTATAATCATTAAATCAGCCGCTTCCATAGGCATTGGATCAGTTGGAATTTCGCCACTTCCAATTTTTGTCACAACTTTAATTACTTCTGGAAATCTATCTAAAAGAATTTTTGCTGCTTTTTGAGTATTCTCAAGCGTAACATTCAAATTACTACCTGTTAAGACTCGAGTTTCAACTGCAAAATCCCCTTCCTCTAATGCAGGAATAAATTCTCCACCAAGTTGGGATAAGGTAATCATTGCGAGAATGAATAAAATAATTACGGACGAATAAACGATTTTAGATTTTTGAATTACACGTTCAAACATTTTAGAAAATCCCTTCTCCACCTTATGCATCAATCGATCCGAAATATTTCGTTTGTGCGTTGTTTTTTTACTCAAAACCCAAGCACTCATCATAGGAATATAAGTCAGAGAAAGTATAAATGCGCCTATCAGGGCAAAAGCAACCGTTTGAGCCATTGGTTTAAACATTTTCCCTTCGATTCCTTGCAACGAGAAAATAGGTAGATAGACAATAAGAATAATAATTTGCCCAAAAACAGCACTGTTCATCATTTTGCTAGCCGATTGCTTCACCTCACCATCCATTTCAAATTGCGTCAATTGAAGTTTATTTCCATTTGATTTACTCAAATACAATTGATGCATCGTAGCTTCCACGATAATTACTGCACCGTCTACAATTAAACCAAAATCTAAAGCTCCGAGACTCATTAAATTACCACTGACACCAAACAGATTCATCATGATAATTGCGAATAGCATAGCCAATGGGATGACAGAGGCAACGAGTAATCCCGCCCTAAAATTCCCTAGAAAAAGCACTAAAATAAAGACAACGATTAGCGCACCTTCAAGTAAATTTGTTTCTACCGTACGGATAGAATTATCAACCATTTTTGTGCGATCTAAAAAAGGTTCGATAACGATTCCTTCTGGCAAAGTTTTCTGAATCTCCTCGACTCGTTTTTTTACATTTTGAATAACTTCACTGCTGTTCGCTCCTTTTAGCATCATAACAACTGCGCCGGCAACTTCACCTTTGTCGTTATAACCAAGAGCTCCATATCGCGTTGCATATCCTTCTTTTATTTCTGCAACATCTCTCAAAAGTAAAGGCGCTCCAGAATCTGTAGATTTTATAAAAGCCATTTCTAAATCTTCGATTTTCGCAACGAGTCCTTCCGTTCGTATAGAAAGTACGGTTGGTCCTTTTTCTATATAAGCACCTCCTGTATTTTGATTGCCTTTTTCCACAGCTGTAAAGACATCGTGAATTGTCACCCCAAGAGCAGAAAGCTTGTTTGGATCTATTTCAATTTCATATTGTTTGAGCTTACCGCCAAAGCTACTTACTTCAGCTACACCTTTCACGCCCAATAATTGTCGGCGAATAATCCAGTCTTGCGTAGTTCTAAGTTCCGTCAATGAAACCTTATCTTCAAAGCCATCTTTTGGGCGAACGACATATTGGTATATCTCACCCAAACCTGTCGAAATGGGCCCCAACTCTGGAATTCCTATTCCTTGGGGAATCTGGCTACTTATCTGCTGTAAACGCTCTGCCACTTGCTGACGAGCCCAATAAATATCTATTCCGTCATTAAAAACAATAGTAACCAATGACAGCCCAAAACGGGAAAAACTTCTGATTTCCTTTATTCCTGCAATATTGGTGTTGGCTTGTTCGATTGGAAAGGTTACCAATCTTTCAATATCTGTGGCGCCAAAAGAAGGTGCTACAGTAATTACTTGTACTTGGTTATCGGTAATATCTGGAACAGCATCAATTGGCAATTTACCAACTTCATATATTCCAAGAATAATAAGTCCAAGCGTGAAAATTCCTATAATTAGCTTATTGCCAATCGAAAAGGATATAATCTTATTCAACATAATTTATGAATTAATTAA
>JBDNIA010000546.1:0-13906 GCA_041688525.1 Crocinitomicaceae bacterium
GGATTGGGAAATATCGGTCCAGAGGCCTCCAAACCAGTAATGGAAGGGAAAGGTTTGTTGTTTAAAATCTTTGCAGATATAGACGTTTTTGACATTGAGGTTGATGCCTCGGATCCAGAATTATTCATTCAAACAGTAAAAGCGATTGCGCCAACATTTGGTGGAATCAACTTGGAAGATATTAAAGCTCCCGAAGCATTTGAAATTGAGGAACGTCTCAAAGCTGAATTGGACATACCCATCATGCACGACGATCAACATGGTACTGCAATTATCTCATCAGCTGCATTAATCAATGCTTTAGAATTAGCGAAAAAGAAAATAGAACGCGTTAAAATAGTGTTTTCTGGGGCTGGCGCTGCGGCTATGTCATGCGCAAAGCTTTATGTTGCCCTAGGTGCTAAAAATGAAAATATTTTCATGTATGACTCTAAAGGCTTAATTTGGAGTGGAAGAAAAGATCTTGATAAAAGTAAATTGCCCTACGCGCATCACGTTAAAGACATCACCTTTGCCGATGTTTTTAAAAAAGCAGACGTTTTTATCGGATTATCAAAAGGAGGTATTGTTTCGAAAGAAATGGTCAAATGCATGTCTAAAGATCCAATTGTTTTTGCTTTAGCGAACCCTGAACCAGAAATTTCATACAAAGACGCCACCTCCGTGCGTAAAGATATTATTATGGCGACAGGGAGATCTGATCATCCTAACCAAGTAAACAATGTTCTTGGATTCCCTTATATTTTTAGGGGCGCACTGGATGTTCGCGCAACGTGCATAAACGAAGAAATGAAGCTCGCTGCCGTTAAAGCACTTGCATCTCTTGCAAAAGAAACGATTCCCGAAGAGGTTATTGAAGCTTACGGCGAAAAAAACATTCTTTTTGGACGTGAACAGATCATCCCAAAACCTTTGGATCCTCGGTTGATTTATTATGTCGCACCGGCCGTAGCCAGAGCTGCCATAGAATCAGGTGTTGCGAAACAGCCCATTTTAGATTGGGAAGAATACGAGTCTACATTAAAAAAGCGACTTGGACTCGATAATAAAATCGTCCGTACGATTACCGAGAAAGCACAAAGCAATCCAAAACGTGTTGTTTTTGCTGAAGCTGACAATATTAAAATCTTAAAGGCAGCTCAAACAGCACAAGAAGAAGGTGTTGCGTTTCCAATTTTATTGGGGAAGCGGAGTTCCATTGAACGTTTAATCGCTGAATATTCACTCGACTTCGGAGGGGTAGAAATTGTTGATCCGAAATCGGAAGAAGAAGAAGATCGCCGACTGCAATTTGGAAAAGCTTTTTTTGAAAAAAGAAATAGAAAAGGTATTACGGAATATGAAGCAGTTCAGCTGATGCGAGAGAGAAACCACTTTGGTGCTATGCTAGTCGAACAAGGGTATGCTGACGCCGTTATTTCAGGTTTAACGAGAAATTATCGAGACGTTGTTCGCCCATTTATTCAAACAATTGGACTTCAAAAAGATGTGACAACCGTTTCGGGTATGTATATCCTCGTGACTAAACGAGGTCCGCTATTTTTAGCTGACACAACAATTAACGTCGACCCAACAGCAGAACAAATTGCAGAGATCACAAACAATGTTGCCCGCATGGTTCGGAAATTTAAAGTTTCTCCGCGGATTGCATTACTAAGCTATTCTAATTTTGGCTCCTCTCCTGGAATTGATTCCGAAAAAATGAGTCAGGCTGTGAATATTCTCCATGAAAAATACCCAACATTAGTGGTCGATGGTGAATTACAAGCTAACTTTGCTTTGAACAATGAGCTGATGATGGAAAAATTTTCATTCTCACAATTAGCCAACAAAACAGTGAATACACTTATTTTTCCAAACCTTTCATCGGGAAATATTTCATATAAATTACTTCAAGAAATTACAGAGGGTGACGCTATTGGACCCATACTTGTTGGTTTAAAAAAATCTGCACATGTTCTACAATTGGGTTCCAGTGTGCGTGAAATAATAAATATGGTAAAAGTTGCTGTCGTCGACGCACAAAATAAATAAAAGTAATTATGATTGCGCAGTTATCAGGAAGACTTATAGAGAAAACTCCAACCAGTATAATTATCGACTGTAACGGTGTTGGTTATGAGTTGAAAATCAGTCTCTACTCTTATTCTCTGATAGGTAGTAATGAAAACCTTCGTATTTATACAAAATTGATTGTTAGAGAAGACGCGCAACTACTTTATGGCTTCATGGAAAAGGAAGAACGAGAAATGTTTACCCATTTAATAAGCGTTTCAGGAATTGGACCTAACACAGCTCTAATTATGTTGTCTTCTTTGCAGACATCCGAAATTGCTAATGCTATACAAACAGATGATGTCCGTTCAATTCAGAGTATCAAGGGAATTGGGGCAAAGACCGCCCAACGTATAATTATCGATTTGAAGGATAAAATGTTAAAATTGAACTTTTCTTCTGAAAATGTCTCTACTTCAAACAATACAACACGATTTGAAGCGTTAGGTGCATTGGTTTCCCTTGGTTTTGATAAAAGATCGGCTGAAAAGGCGTTGGATAAAGTTGCTGACGCCGATGCTAGTGTTGAAAAGCTAATCAAAGGAGCCTTGAAAATATTATAAATTCTGAGATTGCAAATTTTGTTAAAAAATAATTCTAATTATACTTTCCCTCTGTGCTTATTGCTTGTACTGTTAAGTAATTTGACATTCGCGCAAGATGACACTACTTTGCATTTCCCTCTAGTTAACGCCAACGATCCTACTTTAACAACGCCTCAAAGTTTTGATTTAGGTGACCCAAGCTCATTACAGCAGACTATTATTTACGATCCAGTAACCGGTAAATATGTATTTCAAGAAACATTAGGGAAAAGCGGTGTGAATTTCCGTAATCCATCGATGATGACTTTGGATGAATACCTCGAATATGAAAGAAAGAAAGCCCTTTCAGAAAATTGGAAAGAAAAAATAGATGAACAAACCGAAGAAGGCCAGCCCCTCGAATACCCAATAAAAATAAATTCTAAGGTATTCGAAAATTTCTTTGGATCTGATGAAATTACAATAAGGCCTCAGGGGTCTGTTGAATTATCATTTGGTGTAAATTCCTCTAGATACGACAACCCAATTTTACCCGTAAAACAGCGACGAGTTACTCGTTTCGATTTTCAGCAACAAATTCAATTGAACTTGGTGGGGCAAATCGGAACCAAACTTAAAATCGGAGCAAGTTACAACACACAGGCTGCTTTTGATTTCGATAATATCACAAAACTAGAATACACTGGAAAAGAAGATCAAATCATGCAAAAAATTGCACTCGGCAATGTTTCCATGCCACTTCCAACATCTTTAATTCAAGGATCACAAACCCTTTTCGGAGCATATACGCAATTGAAATTCGGTCGGGCTACTGTTGATTTAATCGCTGCTTCCTCAAAAGGTAAAAGACAGGAAATTAATATTGAAGGTAAAGCTCAAGTGCAACCTTTTGCATTAAGTGCCGATAATTACGAGGTAAACCGCCACTACTTTCTTAATATGTATCATCATGACCATTATGATGAAGCTATGGCAACTGCTCCTATTGTCTCTTCTACTGTGAACATAACACGTATAGAGGTCTGGCTGACAAATAGAACAAACAATATAGAAAATACTCGGAATATCGTTGCTTTTTCCGACCTAGGTGAGGGGAAACCAGAAAATCTTGAAGGAAATCCCGGGAATGTCTCAAATAACGAGTTTCCATCTAACAATGCCAATGGATTATACGATTGGGCATCTAATCAACCCTTGATTCGTGGCTTTAACAATGCCGTAACGGTACTTTCCGCACAAACAGGTTCTCCTGGACCTTTCCAGCAAGCCATTCACTATGAAAAAGTGGAAAATGCAAAAAAATTAACCGAACAAGAATATAGTTACAACGCACAACTCGGTTATATCTCGTTAAATATTCCCTTGAATAATGATGAGGTTCTGGGTGTCGCCTACGAATATACTTACCGCGGACAAACCTATCAAGTCGGTGAATTGTCAACTGATGGCATCGACGGGCAAAATGCATTAATTATTAAATTGCTGAAACCAACAATCACAAATCCAAAAAATAAAATTTGGGATTTGATGATGAAAAATGTTTACTCAATAGGCGCTTATCAAGTTGATCAACAAGGCTTTCGCTTGAATTTATTTTACAACAATCCCGAAACTTCACTTTTGGTTCCTTTCTTTCCTTATACGGGCTTAGATGACGTCCAACTTGTCACCATGCTGGAAATGGACAGAATTAATCTGAACCAACAACCTTTCCAAGATGGTGTCTTCGACTTTGTGCCAATTTCTTTTAACGGGAATAGACAGGAAAATGGAGGTACAATTAACACTAGAAATGGTCGAGTTTATTTCTCCACAGTTGAACCATTTGGTAAAACATTAAAGAAAAAATTAGAGGCCGCTAATATGCCAGCAGTATTCGTAGATAGAATAGCATTCACCGAGTTATATGATTCCACAAAAACGGCTGCTCAACAGATTCCAAGTAAAAATCGGTTTATGATTCAGGGAGAATATCAATCCTCTGTTACCTCCGACATTCCATTAAATGCCTTAAATGTTCCTGAAGGCGCCGTAAGCGTAACAGCTGGGGGAATAAAACTTATTGAAGGAGTAGATTATACCGTAGACTACAACCTAGGTCGAGTGAAAATCTTAAATAACGGTATTCTAGAATCAAACACACCTATCAAAGTTTCTATCGAAAGTAATTCTGTTTTTGGCTTTCAGGCTCGGTCACTAATTGGTGGGCGTTATAATTATCGTTTCAATCAAAATTTCAACGTCGGTGGAACCTGGATGCGGATGTTGGAAAGACCTGTAACGCAGAAAGTTGATATTGGAAGCGAGCCTTTCAAAAATAACATTTTAGGTGTTGATCTTGCTTTTAAAACTGAAGTTCCCTTTCTAACGAAACTTGTTGACTTTTTACCCGTTATTTCCACTCGTGAAAAATCATTTATCTCTTTTACAGGCGAATTCGCACATTTAATTCCCGGTTCACCTAGAGCAATTAACAAAACCGGAACTTCATATGTTGACGATTTTGAAGGCTCACAATCAACTATTGATTTAAAATCTCCATCTTCTTGGCACATTGCGTCTATTCCTCAAGGACAGTCCGATTTATTTCCCGAAGCGAGTAACAAAAACCTGACTTCAGGGTTTAACCGCTCTAAAATAGCTTGGTACAGCATCGATCCTGTATTTTTTCAAAATAACCAATTTACTCCGAAGCATATTCAGGACGATCAAACCATGAAGGATGATAGTCGCATGCGTTTGGTGCAACAAACGGATATTTTTCCGAATCTTCAGCAACAATATGGCAGTGTCACAAACATTTCCGTTTTAGATTTGGCCTACTATCCTAAGGAACGAGGAATGTACAACTATGACACGACCAACTCGATAAATCCTGATGGAACCTTCACCAATCCGCAAAGTCGTTGGGGTGGAATTACACGAGCACTGACTACAAATGATTTCGAACAGGCGAACATCGAATTCATTCAATTCTGGATGCTCGATCCATTTAATGATGATGCTGAAAATGCTGACCCAACAACATCTCATAGTGGTGGGGACTTGTACTTCAACCTAGGAAACGTTTCCGAAGATGTATTGCCCGACTCAAGGAAAAGTTTTGAAAATGGTTTGCCGCCAACAGGTTCCTCGATTAACGATAATTTAGATACGACTATCTGGGCAAAAGTTTCTACTCAGCAAGTTGTGGTTAACGCTTTTGATCAAAATTCTGATTCGCGCGCAAACCAAGATGTTGGTTTAGATGGTTGGAAAAGTACTGAGGAACAAATAGCATTTGCAAATTACCTAACGTGGGTAAACAATAATCCATCTCTCTCCGCTGCAACGAAAGCAAAAATGGTCGCCGATGCTTCAAGTGATGACTTTACTTATTACCTCGACGATCGTTACGACTCCGAACAAAAAAATATTTTAGAAAGGTACAAGAAATTCAACGGCACAGAAGGGAACTCGCCAACAACAGAAATGTCTGCAGCAATAAACACCGCTGGATACACAACAATGGCTACTGTATCTCCAGATAACGAAGATATCAACCAAGACAATAACTTAGGAGAATCTGAAAGTTATTTTCAATACAAAATAAGCTTGCGCAAGAATGATCTCGTTGTAGGAAAAAACTTCGTTACTAACATTCAAGCATATCAAAAAGGGACAAAAATAGAACGCTGGATTCAGTTCAAAGTTCCTGTACGTGAATTCCAGAAAAGAGTCAATGGAATAAACGATTTCCGATCAATTCGCTTCATGCGGATGTTTATGACTGAATTCGATGAAGATGTTGTTTTGCGATTTGCACGACTTGAATTCGTTCGAGGAGAGTGGAGAAAATACTTACTGGATTTAACTGAACCAGGAGAAACTCAACAAAGTGATGCGAACTTAACATTGTTCAATATTTCTGCTGTAAATATAGAAGAGAACAACGAAAGATCTCCCGTGGCTTATGTCGTTCCCCCTGGTATTACGCGTGAAATTGACCCTTCTCAACAGAATCAACGTCAATTAAATGAACAATCACTTTCCTTGGAGGTCTGCAATTTAAAAGATGGTGATGCCAGAGGAGCCTACAGAAACGTACAATTTGACGTAAGAACGTACAAAAAGTTAAAGATGTTTATCCACGCTGAAGAGGTAACGAAACTACAACCTTTAAAAGACGATGATTTGACGGTGTTTATCCGTTTAGGAACTGACTTTGTGGACAATTATTATGAATATGAAATGCCATTAAAAGTCACAGCTAGTGGCGCCACAGTAGATACTGATGTTTGGCCTCAACTTAATAATATTGAAATCATTTTCGATAATTTATTAGACCTAAAAAAGAGTCGAAACAGGGCTATAGAGAATGGAAATGCGAGTATTTCTTACACGGTTGAATATGTTGGGATAGATCCCGAGAACGCCAAAAGACGTATTAAAGTAAAAGGCAGCCCGAACCTACAAGGAATACGAACTATGATGATAGGGGTTCGGAATCCTGATCGAGATCAAAATACAACGTGGCAAGACGACGGTCAAAGTAAATGTGCTATCATTTGGGCAAACGAATTGCGCTTAACCGATTTCATTAGTGAGGGTGGTTCTGCTGCAGTGGCTCAAGCACAAGTCCAACTGGCCGACTTTGCGAACGTTGCTATGTCTGGAAATTATAGCGGAACGAATTGGGGAAGTGTTGAAAGTCGGGTACAAGAAAGACAAAGAAATCAGAAGTTGGGTTTTGACATAAACACGAATATACAACTCGGACAATTCTTTGGGAAGCGCGCTCGTGTTAGTTTGCCTTTCTTCTACGGTTATTCACGTGGTGTGATTAATCCTGAATACGACCCTTTCAACCCCGATGTTCGTTTGAAAGATTATGACCTTGCCGAAAGAAAAGCCAAATCTCGTTTGGGACAGGATTTCACAGAGAGAAAATCTTATAATTTCACCAATGTCAGAAAAGAACTTAAAGCAGGTGCTACCGGAAATATTTTAAGCATTTCTAATTGGTCGGCAGGATATTCTTACAGTGAACTCCTACAGCGCGATTTTAATATCAACTACGACAGAACTAAAACTTGGACAGGTAATTTGAATTATGCGTACTCATTTACGAGCAAGCCGTTCGAACCTTTCAAAAATGTAAAATTCATGTCTAAATCCAAATACTGGAGAATCATACAAGATATAAATTTATTCCTCGTGCCAAAGAATATTTCATTTAGTAACGACGCGACGCGAATGTACAATGAACGGCAGATTCGCAACAACCTCGTTCCTGACTTTGAATTCGCTCCCGTCTATGCAAAACAGTTCTTCTGGAACCGAAAATATGGAATGGGATACGACATTACAAAAAACTTAAAAGCCACCTTTGATGCAAACAATAAGGCTTTATTTGACGAAGCGAACGGCAGAGTTGACAGAAAGGCAGATCCAGGAGGCTATAGAGAGTTCAAAGATTCCATTCGAACTCAAATGGCGACTTTCGGTAAAACTACTGATTATTCACACAACTATAATTTGACCTACAATGTTCCTTTCGATAAAATACCCTTTCTAGACATGGTATCAGGGAACATAAAGTACGGCGGTTCCTACAATTGGCAACGTTCCCCCCTAGGCCAATCTCAGTTTGGAAACGTAATGCAGAACAATCGAACTGTTAATATTACAGGGCAACTGAATATGACCAATTTATACAATAAAATTCCTTATTTAAAACGTATAAATGGCGGTGGTTCGTCAAGAGGAAGAGCAGATCAATTAAATAATCGTGGATCAAATGCAACTCCTGCCCTGCCAAAACCTATTGTTATTGACACCGCTGGAATGACCAACAGAGAAAAACGTAAATATTTCAGGAAAATACGTCGTGACGAGCGTAAAGCTCGCCAAGAAAAAAATAAAAATAAACCCGTACATGCTGTTGCCGGGTTTGGTTTGAGAATGGTAATGTCGCTAAGAAATGTTTCTGCTACCTACGGTCAAAATGACGGCACTTTATTGCCAGGATATAAAAACACGGCTAATGTTCTTGGCTTTGATAGTGGTTACGACCAATCCCTCGCAGGCTTTATATTCGGTCGACAGAGTTATTCCGTATTTGGCAAGCAAAATGGTTACGACATTGCCAACATAAGCGGAGAGCGTGGATGGTTGGTTAAAAATGAAGATCTAAACAAACAACATACTATTACCCATAATACTAATTTCTCTGGTAGAGCAAGCCTTGAGCCATTTAAAGATTTGACGATTGAACTGACATTAAACCGCACTTACAATATCAATTCCAACGACTTTTACAGATGGAACGAAACGGATATGCGCTACGAGGCGCAAAGTAAAGTTGAAGTAGCAACCTTAACATATACAAATATTACCTTGGGTTCCGCCTTTACGAAATTCGACAAGAAAACGTATTCCTCGTCTACCTTTAATCAGATGCTCGCCAACCTTCCTTTAGTATCTGCATTAATCGCTTCGGGTAACGCTAATTCTTCTTCCTTGGCTACTGGCTATTATGACGGTTATGGGAAATCTCAGCAAGAAGTTGTCCTTGGCGCTTTTTTAACGGCTTATGGTAACAAGTCGGTAGATAGTAAAAATATCAACCCGCTTTCTAACTTGCCATTGCCGAATTGGACAATTAACTACAACGGCTTATCGAAATTCAAATTCATGAAAAAATATGTGCGTAATTTCGTTATCCGGCACGGCTACAGTTCTTCAACCAGCGTTTCTGGTATTCAGACGAACTTAAATGCTACTTTCGATCAAAATAAATTGCCAACGGCTCGCGATTTAAACGACAACTACATTGCGCAAAATCAAATTCAGAACGTAACCATGTCGGAACGGTTCTCCCCTCTTTTTGGCATAGATGCTACATGGATAATCAAGAGCAAAGGAAAAGAACAAGGTCTCTTAACTAAATTTGAAATTAAAAAAGATAGAAGTATTACGCTTTCCCTTAACAACAACCAAGTAACAGAAATCGTTGGCAACGAATTCGTTGTTGGTTCAGGTTATAAGTTTACCCAGGTTAAACTTCCTATAAAGCAAGTTAAAGCATCGGATGTAAATCTTCGCTTCGACTTCTCATTCCGAGATAACCTTACCGTCATTAGAAAAATAGTCGAAAACACAAATCAGGCCACTGCTGGACAAAGAGTTGTTTCTATCAAATTCTCAGCTGACTATAACCTTGGCAAAAACTTAACCGTCATGTATTATTATGACCAAGTTATCAATACGCCGAAAATTGCCAGTAGTTACCCAACTGGGAACTTAAGTACGGGTATTCGATTGCGCTTTAATCTAGGAGGAATTCAATGATAAAGATCCAGAAAGCAGAAGAAAAACATGTTCAAGCCATATTTGATCTAATCAAAGAACTTGCCTTATACGAAAAAGCCCCTGAGCAGGTCACCAATACGCCTGATTCTCTTCATCATGATCTATTTATCAAGACAATTTGCGAAGCGTTTGTTGCTGTTGAAAATGGCATAGTATTGGGTTTCGCTTTGTTCTATACTTCCTACTCAACATGGAAAGGTCGATCTTTGTATCTCGAAGATTTTTATGTGGAAGAAAAGCACCGAAAACGGGGAATCGGCCAACTTCTTTTTGATCAAGTTGTGTGCACGGCCAAAGAAAGAAAAATGGCTCGAATGGATTGGCAGGTACTTGAATGGAATCAACTTGCGCTCGATTTTTACAAAAAAAATAACGCCCTTCTCGATAGTGAATGGGTAAATGGAAGACTCGTTTTCCGATAAATAAATTACACTATTATTCGTTACAAATTTATGGCAAAAATCGTTATTGCTGGTGGCACTGGAATGATTGGTCAGCAGATAGAGAAATTATTAACTCAAAAGAATCATGACGTATTCATTTTGACGCGCTCTCCTAAAAAATCTAACCATATTGCATGGAATCCTAAGGAGAAAACATTAGACTCCTCAAAAATTCAAGGAACCAATTATCTCATCAATCTTTGCGGAGAGAACGTTGGCACTAAACGTTGGACTGCCAAAAGAAAAAAAGAATTATACCAATCGCGCATTGGAACAAATACATTTCTTTTCTCTAAATTTAATGAATTGAAAAGTTTGAATTTATTCGTTTCTGCATCTGGAATTAATTGTTATCCTTTAACGCCCAAAAATAAAACTTGGCAAGAATCCGATTCTTACGGAACCGATTATTTATCTTGTTTGGTCAAAGAGTGGGAAAAATCTGCAGATCTTTTTGCTCCGATAACGCCAGTATGTAAAATTCGAATTTCCATGGTATTAGACAAGAATGATGGCGCGCTTCAAAAATTATTACCCTTAGTGAAACTGGGAATACTCTCTCCAATGGGTGATGGTAAACAATCGATGAGTTGGGTGCACATAAATGATGTTGCAGGCGCATTCGTATTTGCCATCGACAATAATTTAGACGGCGCATTCAATCTAACTGGAAAACAAGTTAACAATAATAATTTCACAAAAGAACTATTAGCGAGTCATGGAAGAAAACTACGTTTTCCAAAAGTTCCCTCTTTTCTTATGAAGATAGTTCTAGGCGAAAGAGCCACAATCGTATTAGATGGCGTGAAATGCGACAATACCTTACTGAAAGAAAAAGGCTTTACCTATCAATTTGAAGAAATCAAAACCACTTTTGCTCACCTTTTTCCCAAAAATTGACTACAATAAATCGTTGGCCAAATTTGCCAATTCAGAACGCTCCCCTTTTTCCAATTTAATGTGCGCAAACAGCTGTTGGCCCTTCAAACGATCTATTAGATAAGACAAACCATTGCTGTTTTCATCCAGGTAAGGTGTGTCAATTTGATGGCAATCTCCGGTAAAAACAATTTTTGTTCCTTGACCAGCTCTCGTTATAATTGTTTTTACTTCATGTGGAGTTAAATTTTGAGCCTCATCAATAATGAACATGATATTTGATAAACTTCGCCCGCGAATAAATGCCAATGGAGTTATAACGATTTTTCCTTGTTGCTCCATCTCCAAAATTGCTTTGTGTTTTTTCTCATTTTCGCCGAATTGTGCTTTGATAAATTTCAAATTATCCCACAAAGGCTCCATGTATGGCCCTATTTTATCACTAGCATCACCGGGCAAAAACCCAATTTCCTTATTCGATAAAGGCACTATCGGGCGAGCCAAAATAACTTGGTGATAATTTTTTGATTGTTCAAGAGATGCTGCCAAGGCAAGAAGTGTTTTCCCCGTTCCTGCCACTCCCTGCAAAGCAACCAATTTAATATCCGGATTCATAAGGGCATTTAAAGCGAATGCCTGTTCAGCATTTTTTGGCTTTATCCCATAAATAAATTCCTTTTCTATACGTTCTATTTGATCAGAAAAAGGATTGTAAACTGCTAAAGAAGAGGATTTTCCGTTTTTCAAAATATAATACCCGTTAGGTGTTTTTCGTTCGCCAAGTATACCGTCTTCATCAATTCGACCACGCGTGAAAATCTCTCTTATTATTTCTGAATCTACGTTTTCCACTATGTGCGTTGAATTATCTTCAAGTTCCATTATGGAAACCTTTCCTGTTTCATAATCTTCCGCATTGATTCCCAGAGCTTTGGCTTTGGTCCGTAAATTTATATCCTTGGTCACCATAATGATGTCCTTCGTTTTTTCTGTTTCTTTCAAAAACAAGGCCGAATTTATAATTTTATGGTCATTTTTTCCATGTGCATAAATTTCTTCCGCATTCAAACCGCTTGGAGTGGTCTCCATTATTACCTTAAAGTTACCCTTGCCTTTTCCTAATGAAATCCAATTTTGAAGACTTGCTGTTACTGAAATTTTATCAATAAAACGAATTACCTCTCTAGCTGAAAAATTTTTTGAGTCGTTGCCAACTTTGAACTTATCCAACTCTTCTAAAACCGTTATGGGAATAGCCACATGGTTATTTTCAAAGTTCATAATCGCCTGATGGTCGTGAATAAGCACTGAAGTATCCAGTACAAATATTTTCTCCTTTTTTTTTGCCATAGTCTTTGTTCGAATATTTCCCAAAAGGTAAATGTTCTTCTCTAATGCACACTGTTAATTTTTAAAAGGTTTTCTACACATTTTTGTTGAAAAATTTTTTTGCGTTTCTAAAAATATAACATAAAAAAAAGCCCTGCAGATTGCAGGGCCTCCTATTTAAAACTTTATTTTCTTTCTATCTTTTCATAAATTGAATAGTTTTCTTTGCATTACCTTGAACTATATTCATGAAATAAATTCCACTCGCCAATTCCGAAGTATTTATCATAACCAGGTTGTTGCCAGCGCTTGCTTTTACAAGGTCTGTTCTTATTTGCTTTCCCGTTATATCTTGCACAAGTAAAAGAACGTCTGAATTATCTACTACTGAGAACTGAATATTCAACTCGTCTTCAGCTGGATTGGGATAAATAACGAGATTGTCCAAACTTGCCAGCTCAGCTAAACTTGCCGTACTTGGATTTCCTTGGTATAAATTGATTTCATCTAAAAATAAGTTATTCCCACCGTCACTATCAAATGAAAACTTCAATTGCATGTTAGATACGTAATAATTTGAATTGATGTTTATTACGTGAACTTGAACCCAATCAGCAGGACTCGGTGCCCATTCACTTCCAACAGATAGTGTTGATAATGAAGACGATAATAAAGTCTTTCTTGCTGACCAAGTATTCCCGCAATCGTTCGTTGCATATATTTTTAGAACCTCAAAATCTGTTGATGTTTTTCTTCTATGTGCATATTTAAAACTAAACGTTACTGGCTCATTTGTTGGAACTCCTGTCAAATCAAACGGATTAGAATTTAGTTCACTAATCGTGCCTGGGGCATGCGCATAATTCCGCAAACGAATTGATTTTGTTCCCTCTGAAGCAGCAAGTGAAGTTGTCTCAAAAGATGTTGTACCAGTCCCACTAGGTCTCCAAAATGAAGATGGACTTACCAAACTAGTATACGACTCAAACCCTTCCAAATAAGGCAAAGTAACACCATTCGGTAGAATTGTGATATAACTTGTTTTCGTTGTGGATTGGCTAGAAACACTATCCGTTGCAACTAATGTTACTGCGTACGAACCTGGTGACGAATATACAACAGTTGGGTTTTGAAGAATTGAACTTGTAGTTGTTGCTCCCGGGAAAGACCATGACCAACCTTTTACATTATTGTAGGATTGATCGTAGAAGTTAACCGGATCACCAGAACATACAAATTGAGAAGAAACTGAAAAATCAGCTTTACAAATATAAAGGTTGCTATCTGCACCTGTTGCAATAA
>JBDNIA010000547.1:0-3050 GCA_041688525.1 Crocinitomicaceae bacterium
AATCAAATCACAATGAGTTTGATTCAATTAGCCAAAGAATTGGGAGTCGAAATTTTACTTGATTATCCTGTAAGCGAAATTGTTGTTGAACACAATAGGGTTACAGGCATAAAAAGCAATGAAAAATTCCACCAGGCCGATGTTGTGTTTTGTAATGCGGATATTCGTCCTGCTTACAAATATTTGTTGAAAGAATTGAAGATTCCGAAAAAAGTTGAAAATCAAGAGCCATCAAGCTCTGCGATGATTTTTTACTGGGGAATCAAAAAGAAATTTCCTCAACTTGACATGCAGAATATCTTTTTCTCTGATCATTATGAAGAGGAATTCCATGCTATCTTCAATAAAAAAACAGTTCATCCCGATCCGACAGCTTACATCCATGTAAGTTCAAAAATAAAAACAGATGACGCACCTGATTATGGCGAAAATTGGTTTGTCATGGTAAATGTACCTTCAAATGATGGTCAGGATTGGGAGAAATTGCGGCTCGAAATTCGTGCAAATGTTATAGCAAAACTATCGCGCATGTTGAAAACGCCCATCGAAGAGTTGATTGAAGAAGAAGATTATTTAGATCCAATCCGCATCGAAGAGCGAACCTCTAGTCATGCCGGAGCTTTGTACGGTGCTAGTTCCAACGATAGAATGGCAGCATTTTTCCGTCACCCAAATTTTTCATCCGTAAAAGGTTTGCATTTCGTCGGCGGCAGCGTTCATCCAGGTGGTGGAATACCACTTTGTTTGCTTTCGGCTAAAATTGCTGTGGGTACGATAGGTGAGTAAGAAGGTTCTTGAAAACTTTCATAGTCTTATTTGATAACAACAATTTTATTTCTAAAAACTTCAATTCCTTGTTTGTCTCTCAGAACAACCGAGTAGGCCCCAGAAATAAGCGAAGTTGACATTAGGATCTCCTCCGTTTTTTCGGTAAATGATTCTTCCAAAACTACTTTACCGTCCAAATTGAGTATTTGCAGTTTATATCCGATGTCAATTTTTCCTGTAAGGTAAAATTCTCCATTGTTGGGTGTTGGAAAAACCTTAAACTCCTCTTTCTTCTTCTCTTCCAAACCCACACCACCCAAAACAAAAACAGTAACGGTATCTGTAGAATACAACCCATTTAAGTTTCGTGTAACGACGTAGGTTGTTGTTACCCCAGGCGAAACATAAACACCTGCTGTGTTGGTATCTACCGCCGCGCCTGCCAAGGTAAACCAATTATCGGGCATGTTGCTGATGCGCTCACCAATGAAAGCCGTATCGCCGTATTGTATAGTTTGGTCTGGACCCGCATTTACAGGTATGCCGCCTGGTATGCTGTCCAAAGGAATGACGGAGACGTCGTCTATGAAAAAATAGGTTTGCCAGCCCCAACCATTCGTATAAACCATTCCTGGTATAGTTTCTAAATCTGTGTTGAAGTTGCCCAGGGTTATGAAACTTTCTCCACCGTGTGCTTTGTACAAACCACAAACTTTCACCCAATTGAGTGTATCATCAATTATTTCATTGTTAAAATACTTAACCTGTGCAGGCACATCAAAATACAAAAACGTATTGGAGTGTAAGGCTGAATCACTAAAATGGATACCCAAATTATTGGAGGATATGCCTGTATAACCTTCTCCAACACTAGCGAAAAATTCTACCCAATAAAACTGATTTGCTATAAGTGGTGCAACTAGCCCATTTGATACATATTCCCTTTGGTTTGAACCCAAGGGGTCATAAGTAGCGATGCCGACGTAGGCACTGTCAGTATGAGGCACTTGTAAAGAAGCGAGTGGAAAAGCACATTCACTGAAGTAATCAGGTGAGCTTGCGTTTGGATTGAACCAATCCAATATCCCTCCACTTCCAGAAACATTTGGGATTACATGAGAATAAAATGATTTATTCTCAAAACTAGGGTTTGCGACTAAATTGTATTGCCCAAACAATCCAAAAGGTATAAATAGTATAACGATTACCCTTCTCATCATTTTTTAATAATATTTATATTTCGGGTTATCAATTCATTACCGCCAGCGCTTACAAGTTTTACTAAATAAGCTCCGGACGGAAGATTTGTGTTAATTTCCAAAAATTGGTTATCTTCTAAAATTCTATATTCATAGACAACTTTTCCATCAATGCTTATTACTTGAACCTTGTCGTTTGGCGAAAGTTTGCCTTTTATAAAGAATGAACCATCGTTCGGCACAGGGTAAACCTTAAACTCCTCTTTCTTCTTCTCCTCCAAACCCACACCGCCCAAAACAAAAACGGTAACAGTATCTGTAGAATACAACCCATTCAAGTTTCGCGTAACGACGTAAGTTGTTGTAATCGCAGGGGAAACATAAAGGCCTGCTGTGTTGGTGTCTAAGGGCGTGCCGTTGAGCAGAAACCAATTATCAGGCATGTTGCTGATGCGCTCACCAATAAATACCGTATCTCCATATTGTATAGTTTGGTCTGGACCGGCATTTACAAGTAAGCCGCCGGGTATGCTATCCAAATGAATGACAGAAACATCATCGATGAGGAAATAGGTTTGAAAATATCCGAAATTATTGGTATATTCGTTGTTCCAAGTTGTCTCTGCATCGGTGTTGAAATTGCCCAAGGTGATGAATTGCTCCCCTCCATGGGCTTGGTAAAGACCGCTCACTTTTACCCAATTGATGGTGTCATCTATGATCTCGTTTTTGAAGTATTTTAGTTGAGGGTTTACATTTATGTTGTATAGGTTTGTTGAATGCAAAGCTGTATCGCTAAAATAGACAGCTAAATTGTTGGAGGTATAACGAGTAAAGAAGTCCCCAACACTCGTATAAAACTCCACCCAATAATTTTGGTTTATCTGCATTGGATTTATTAGTTCACAACTGACATATTCTCTTTGGTTTGAACCAAAAATATCAAATGTTGAGATACCTATATACGCACTGTCCGTATGTGGTATTTGTAAGTTAGTCAAATTCAATGCGCACTCATTGAAGTAGTCAGGTGAATGAGCTGTTGGATTGAACCAATTTTGCAAAACACCCCCCCCCCCGCAA